>JAAYWE010000162.1 GCA_012516755.1 Treponema sp. | reverse complement strand
GGAAAGCCTGCCAGGTCCTTAGCTTTTAGTCTGGGCATAATAGCGAAAGCAGCATCGAGTTCGTAGTACCCCGAGCGGAAAAGGCTCGAGACTTTGACTCTTTCGGAATACCCTTGAATCCCCTCTTCGGGGTCTACAAAGGCTCCTCTTAGAGTGAGTATAGATCCTTCAGAGACTCCTAAGATTTGTGCTGCTTCGGAACCCAGTATTATTCCCTCCTCCAGGCTCTTGGCCGCAGCCGAAGGAAGAATATTCAAGGCTTTGCAATAACCGGAATCTAGAGCTAAATCCTCAGGATCGATCCACATCACCCGAAGCACGTTCTGTCGATCCTCCGAGCTTTGTACGAGGAGATTCGTCTCTATAAAGGGAGTCACCGATTTTACCAGTCGATTTTTTCGCAGGGTGTCTGTGAATATATCGAGATTGCTTTCTTCAATTCTTGCTCTAATATGAAAGCTCGTTGTCTCAAGAAGTGATTCTATGTATTGCAGTTGGAGACCATTCATAACGCTCAATACCACTATTAATGCAATAACTCCAACAGCAATCCCCAGAGAAGCAAATTTCAATCCTGAGCTGTGGGCGGATTTTTTCCCCGTTATCGACCATCGGATGGCAATGTACAGTGGCAGCCTAAAACGCATTCCTGAAAGCATCCGGCGCTGTTTTTTTTCATCCGAAGTCTTGATCATCGAAGCTATATACCTCAGTCTCCGACAAAATCATCTAAGTATTTATCGATATCAAAAGGCTCGAAATCATTATACTTCTCGCCTGTTCCAAGGAATACGGTAGGTAGTCCGAATTGTTTGCTTACGGCAATTATCATGCCTCCCTTTGAAGCGGAATCGTATTTTGCCATGATTAGGCCATCTATCTTGACCGAGCCATTGAATATCTCTGCCTGTCGCATGGCATTTTGCCCTGTCGTAGCATCCAGCACCAAAAGCCTGCGGTAGTTGACATCCCCTGCTTTCTGGCTTACTACCCGATCGAGTTTTTCAAGTTCACGTAGAAGATCGGCTCTCGTATGCATTCGTCCTGCTGTATCGGCAATGACGAGATTCGCATTGTTTTTCTTGGCGGCATCTATTGCATCCCACAAAACCGCTCCTGGATCCGATCCATGCTGTTGAGCTATTACGCGAGCTCCTAGCCTTTGTCCATGAATCCTAAGCTGTTCAATAGCCGCTGCACGAAATGTATCACAGGCGGCAAGTATTATGGGTTGATTTATTCCTTTGTTTTCCGCCCATTTTGCCAGCTTAGCGCAGCTTGTTGTCTTTCCGACACCATTGACACCAAGTATTAAAACAATATTGAGACGCTTATCATCTAAGTTGAAATCTTCGACTCTGATAAAGGGGCGCAGTATTTTTTTTAATCCCTTTCTGGCCTCTTCTGGGGTTGAAATATTTTCTTTCCTGTAGGTGTCTTTAAGCGCATCCACAACTTCAAAAGCAATTGAGGCACCAATGTCACCCTCAATCAAAAGATCCTCCAACTCTTCAAATACTTCCTCGCTCAATTGACTTCTGTGAAATAGGGCTTTGATTTTGTCCTTAAAATTCATTATTTCTCCTAGCTGTGCAAGTAATTCAGTGAGATGCTCCGAGCATTTTACCTGCATTCCATATTGATATAGTTAAAAATGTGGCGGTGACTGCGGCACTCGTCCCAGCAGCTATAGCAGAGATCGTAGCTGCAACATCAAACGCACTATTTCTGTAAGCAGCCTCGCGATATATATTCCACAAGCCCACGGCAACAAAGGAAATCGACAGACTGATTGCAGCCCCTCCCATGGAAGTCTCAAAGGCCGATTGGGCTTTCTTGTAATTATCTCTATTCTTCCATGGATCAATAGAAGGCAATTCGATTTCTTCGATCGATAATTCAGATTGGACGGGTGTACTCTTCTTGGCAAGAAGTGCACCTTTTTCTATAAAAGAGTCAACAGTCTTTCTGGCTGCATCTAACAAATCAAAGACCGAAAACCTGTTTGATAAAAAAGCATAGCTTTCCCCTGTATTTTTTAGCAGAAAGGATGCTAATTGCATATTACTGTCTTCAATCGTATACATCATAAACAGAACTGCATCTGATTTCTTAAGAGAACCTTCCTGAAAGAGAGCCGATTTCTCCTGAATAGTCCTGTTCCAATTCCAGTTCTTGAGAGTTTCGATATCTATTGCTATTAATTCTTCAGAAGTTGTGCGCAACCTCAGGGTTTCCTCCATCAGCCTTGATAGGCTGTTTGCCTCCGAGGGAGAAGGCTTATTTTCATAATACTGGGGATCACTAAGCCTATCCTGTATAAATTCTAATATCATTATCGAATCCAGGTTTTCTTGGCCTAATGGATCGAAATCAGGCAAATTCGAGACTTGTATAGGAAAAACAAGTGCAATAGAGCCCAGGCCCTTATTCTGTGATGGCGTAATCTGGGCAAATAGGCTAGTGTCTATGAGGAGAAAAAGAAATAGCGGAAATAGGAAAAGATCCTTATATGTCTTCATCTTCCTCTTCAACAGATGTACCCCCTTTCCATTGCCAATGAAGATAGGCTTCCAAGAATGGATCCAGGTCACCATCCATTACGGCTTGAACATTTCCTACCGAGAATTTATTCCGATGATCCTTTACCATGGTATAAGGCTGGAAGACATAAGATCGAATTTGAGAACCCCAGGCGATCTCCTTTTTTTCGCCAGCAAATTTAGCGGTTTCTTTGTCGCGCTCTGCTTTGTAATACTCATACAGTCTTGACTTGAGAATGTTCATGGCTACATCTTTATTCTTATACTGGCTGCGCTCATTCTGACATGTTACTACAATACCCGTAGCCAGATGTGTAATTCTTACCGCGGAGTCTGTCTTGTTGACTTTTTGCCCGCCTGCTCCTCCTGCTCGATATGTATCTATCCGTATATCTTCTGGTCTTATATCGATTTCTATCGACTCATCGAGAACTGGCATTACCGATACAGAGGCGAAGGATGTGTGTCGCCTGGCATTCGCGTCGAAAGGGGAAATCCTTACCAGACGATGAACCCCTGTCTCTCCCTTTAGATAACCGTATACGAATTCACCTGATATTTGGATTGTCACAGACTTTATTCCGCCCTCTGCTTCCAAGAAGTCGAGAGTCTCCACCTTAAAATCATGCCTTTCAGCCCATCGGACATACATTCGATAGAGCATACTTGCCCAATCACATGCTTCGGTACCACCCGAACCAGCATGAATGGTGAGATAAGCATCGTTTCGATCTGCTTCTCCAGAGAGCATTTCGATCACCACTGCCCTGTCGAAGCGAGTTCTTATCTCCTCAAGACTGACTCGAAGATCGGCCTCCATATCTTGCTGATCCTCCTGACGTGCTAATTCGTACATCTCTTCAAGTGTGAGAATATCATTGTGCATGGTTTGCCAGGTTTCCAAGCGATCCCTCAATATCTTTATCTCGCTGAGAATTTTCTTGGCTTGTGTCTGCTCAGACCAGAAATCCGGAGCGCTGGCTAGACCCTCTAAATCATGAATCTTATCTTCTATTGCAGGCGCGTCAAAGACGCCCCCAGATTTCAAGAATGTCCTCTTTTATGTCTTCTATTGGTTTTGAAATATCTTCTAGCATATGCAACTCCTTAATTAACATTGTAAGCTGAATTTATATACTGTTTCATGTTCCCAGGGCATACCCGGAAGCAGAATACAAGAAGGAAAATTTTGTTTGTTTGGTGAATCAGGATACATCTCTGTTTCAAGACAGAAACCGGCATATTTGTCATAGATAGAGCCACTTTTGCCAAAAGTTCCTGCCAGGTTGTTGCCTGTATAAAACTGAACGGCTGGCAATGTGGTCGATATACTAAGGCTTCGACCACCAGATGGCTCAGTTACAATAGCAAAGGTTTTAAGTGGCAAGCGATCCTTATCGATGATATAGCAAAAATCATAGCCATTGCCTACTTCTTGTATATCTCTGCCAATTCGCTTTGGGCATCTGAAATCAAGGGCCGTACCCTCTACAGAACAAATCTCTCCGTTTGGAATTAGGTATTCATCTACTGGTAAATACATACCTGCCTGCATTTCAAGCTCATGGTCTAGAATTGTCCCTTTCCCCTCGCCCGCTAGATTGAAATATGCATGATTTGTTAGATTGACCGGGGTCATTGCGTCCGTCTCAGCATAATAATGCAAATGCAATTCTCCTAAAGAAGATAGAGAAGCAATAACTTCGGCATAGAGTGTGCCAGGATATCCTTCCTCCTTATCAGGGCTAGTTCTCGAAAATCTAATAGCAGGCTCTCCATCAAATGCTGATAATTCATAATTCCATAGAAATTTGTCAAAGCCCTTGCGACCCCCGTGCAGATGATTGCAATTGTCGTTTGTCCAGAGTTTGTAGCCAATTCCATTAAGTACAAACCGAGCGCCGCCTATCCTGTTTGCAAAACGACCAATTGTTGAACCAAAATATGGATGCTTTCCCACATAACCAGATAGAGTTGAAAAACCAAGCAATATGTCGTCCTTTTGGCCTTCCTTGTCAGGCATTATTAAACTGACCCATGTTGCTCCCCAATCAGTAAAGCTTGCTTGAAAAGATCCGGCCTTGAGAATGAAAAGAGAGACCTCCTCTCCGCTATAGAGTGTGCCAAAATGCTTTTTTTCTATAGATGATGTCGCAACATGCATATATTTCCCCTATATATAATGCGTCCATAGAGAGAGCTCTATCATAGCGCATAAGATAAGAATTCTCGAGATCTCTATGCTAAAGATGATAGTACATTCTATAAAAGGCCTCGAACCAAGCATCTGGAAGGATCCTTCGAATCCATACGGCCAAACGTTCAAATAAAGGCCCTATGGTAAGGCGTGCAGGAAGACGCTTCGATACGGCCAATCGGGCAATCCTTTCTCCCAGTTTTGCCGGATCCAATCCATGTATCTCATCATGTTCCTGTACACTTATTACTCTCTCAAATTGATTATAGTAAGGACTTTCGGGCGCAATGATCTTTTGTCTTGAGCCAGTGAACCCAGTTTTGAAATCGCCTGGCTCCACAATGCAGGCTTCGATGTTGAATCTGCGCACCTCGTATCTCAGCGATTCTACAAAACCTTCAAGAGCAAATTTGCTTGCGGAATAGTAGGCTTGGAATGGCATTCCGGTCTTTCCTGCTATAGAGCCGATAATGATGATTCGACCCCTACCCTGCTCGCGCATACCAGGCAAAAAAGCACATACCACTCTCGCAACGCCGAAAAAATTCACATTGAACTGATCTATAGCTGAATCTATAGGAGTATCCTCAATCGATCCGCTTATGCCAAAACCCGCTGCGCAAACTAATAGATCGATGTGGCTTTGCTGAGAAAGCACAAAATCTCTGCTCTTGTTAACCGATTCATCCAGTGCCACATCGGTTTGCACATAGACATAATTATCAGGTAGATCGAGAGGGGGTTTTCGGCGTCCTGCTCCATAGACAATAAATCCAATATCAATCAGTGATCTTGAGATCGCTAAACCAAGGCCACTCGTTGCACCAGTTACAAAGGCAACTCGCTTATTTTCAGAGGCTGCTTCCATATGGGTCACCTAAAGGAATCAGATGGTATGCGTCCACTATGATATCGGCAATCTGATCCGCAGACCATCGCTCAGTGTCGATTACAAGATGGGCATTAGAGACATCGTCTATATCTATATTGTAGAGCGCAAGATATCTGCCTCTATCCTTGGCATCTCTCTCTTTTGTAAATTGATCTATGGCTTCAATATCGCCATCCTCTCTGGCATGGATTCTCCTAACACGCACGGCATGGCTGGCCTTAAGATAGACTTTTAGATCTGCCTCAGGCACCATCCAAATTGCCAGTCTAGAGCCGATCACGGTATTCCCCTTTCTGGCCAATAGAACCTGATGTTCGTCTAGCCTGCGATCAAATTCAAGATTTTCTTGCGCTTTCTTATGCAATTCTTGGAAGCTTATTCCCATGTCGGCTGCCATGCTGCGAAAAGTGTAATTCACTGGTTCGTAACCGAGTTTCTCAGCAACCAGACGTAACACGGTTGAGTTACCACATCCTGATTTCCCCGATATCGCAATGATACCCATGCCTATTCTACTCCACATTTCTGAGCTGCTCTCTAATATTTTCGAGAGCGTCTTTCATTTCGACCACCGCATGAGATACAGAGACAAGCATGCTCTTTGAACCTATCGTATTGATTTCTCTATTCATCTCCTGGCATAGAAAATCAAGTTTCTTGCCACAGGCTGGTTCTTTTGCCATTAATTCAAAAGCATCAATGTGGGCTCTGAGCCGACCAATTTCTTCATTGATAGTAAGGCGAACAAGTTGCACCGCAACTTCCTGAAGTACCCGCCCTTCATCATAGCTTTCGGATAATAGCTCTTTGAATCTGGCTACTAACTGGTCATACACCATTCTCTCGAGCGAATCCGCTTGGAGTTCGATTTCAATAAGCTTCGATTTCAGTCTCTGAAGCTGGCCTCTTATATTCTCTTCTGTCGCTGTACCTTCTCGAATTCGACTCTCCTCAAATTTCAGCCAGGTTTCTTCAAGGATTGGCATCAATACAGGCCAAAGGTAATCCTCTTCAATCTCTGTGTTCATATCGACAATTCCTGGAAATTTTGTAATAAGGTCGAGCGATAAATCCTTTTCTATACCGCATGCTTCGGCAAGCTTGCGCAATTGTTCAGAAAGAAGAGTGGCTGCCTGAAATTGAAGCTCAATATCTTCAAGTGAGAACTTTATTTTTCTTAGCTTGAAAGTGCATTCGACCTTGCCTCGAAGTATGCGTGATCCTAAAAAATCTCGAATGAGGGGCTCAATTCGAGATGCATATGATGGAAGAAAAATCGATATGTCTAAAAAACGATTATTGAAGGATTTTAGCGTAAGAGTACCTTGAAATTCTTTTTCCAAGATTGGACTATGGGCAAATCCGGTCATACTCTTCATTGATTCTGCTCTCCTGATTCCTCAATTGCTTCCATGTTAAGGCTTCTTATCCATTCTTTTCTATTTTTTCAGCAAGAGCCTTACCTAGTTTCCAATTATCACCAGCGCCCAGAGTCAAAAAAACATCTCCTGGCTGCAACAGATTAGAAAGAGCATCTAGCGCTTTAAGCGGCTCATCGGAATAGGCAACAAAGCCTGTCTGATCTTGGCTAGCCTTATTCTTATAATAGGCAATTTCCTTTTGCCTAGTATCTCGTTCTAAGTCCATTGGAAACAGTTCTGGGCGATGCTCGCAAAGCTTCTGATAGAGAGTTCTACCATTGAACCCCGAGACAGGCCGTTCACGCGCTGAAGCATAGATTTTGTGCAATAAAACAGAATCTGCACCATCGAGAGAGGAAATGAAGTCATCCTGCAGGGCAATTGTCCTGGTGTAGGTATGGGACATGAAATCCACAATAAGTCTTCTATGAGGCCAGAATTTTTTTATTCCTTCAATTGTAGTTTTAATTGCCGTTGGATGGTGCCCATAATCATCCATGATGAGTATTCCTTTGTACTCCCCTATTATCTCGCTGCGTCGTTTTGAACCCCTAAATGCAGCCAATGCTTCACCTACTGAGATCCACTCTGATTCCTCAAACGGTCTCGATTTCACAGTTTCAAATATCTGTTCGACAAGTGCAATAGCTGCAACAGAATCCTGGACCAGGTGCCTTCCTGGCAAATGAATCCTTATTGGAAAAGAACTCTCTCCAAGGATAAATGAACTGGCTCCAGCTTTGGTCTGAAAATCGCGAATTCCATATTTTCCATGAGCCAAAAAACCATACTCTACATATTTGATATCTCTTCGTCTTTGTAGGACAATGTCAGCAACCTCTACAGCGCCCTTCTGATCGGCACAAAAGATTAGAACACCATTGGGAGGAAGACTGAGGACATATTCCACAAATGCATCGCGTATGCTTTCGTATGTTGGAAAATAATCTTGATGATCGCTTTCCACCGATGTGAGTACTATCCAAGTAGGCTTGAAGTTGAGAAAATGTTTGCGGTACTCGCAAGTTTCAGCTATAAAAAAGCTCTCTCCTTGGACCAGAGTACATCGATCGTCGAAATTAGAAATCGCAGAACCTGCCAGCACTGTTGCGGGCAGTCCTAATGCTTTTATGAGTATCCCAGCCAAAGCAGCTGTCGTGGTTTTTCCATGAACCCCGGCTATGCCTGCAGAGCTACTATGCAGAGAAAGGGCTCCAAGTACTTCAGGATAACTGAAAATGGGTATACCACGATGCGTGGCTGCCTTGAGCTCTGGGTTTCCTTCGCGTGAATATGCCGCGGAGTGAATGACTATATCAGTGCTGATAGGTAGATTCTTCTTGTCGAAGTTCTCAAAAAGCTCAATACCAAGCGAGTGTAGAATTCTATCGGTATAGAACACATCTGCCACATCGCTACCCGTAAGGATTGCCCCTCGCTTTTGAAGTATCTCCGCAAGTGCGGTCATCCCGGTGCCTTTTGCTCCCACAAGGTGAATATGAAGGCCTTCCAGCTTATCGGGGAATTGAATCATCTCCATTATTCTCCTATTTTAAAGAAATTCATCCTAAAACCTCAAGACCTCGCTAAATCGAAGATACATATATCGGCTAATTCCTCAATGTTCTAGATGGACAGAGAGAGAAAAAAAGGCTGTTCCCTCAGCAGGAATAGACAGGTCCCATCCGATACCGATCGAAAAGCCTTCGAACATGAGAGAATCTGATGGAACATCCATAACTTGCGGAGAGACCGAAGGCTTCTTAAGGAAATTAGGTTTTGCCAATAGGGAGAATGGCAAATCAGAACGAATCAACACTCTTTCTGCTTTTCTAACATTGCTAAGCCCGATACCATCAACCGTTTCGAAAAAAGCTTGAGATCTCAAATCTAAGGCCTTGCTCTCGCGATGATGCAGCAATTCAAATCGATGATCCTCAAAAATCGGAGCAGCTATAATCTCTGAATTGGTACAAAAACGAAATAGGCAAGCTTCCGTATTCTTATTGCTCAATTCGTAGTCGATACTGAAAAAGTCATTTCTGAAGCGATAAGTCTTTCTACAAAGAAGCATCAATAATCGGTCTTCAAATCTAGCCGAAAATTCTCTTCGAAAAAGAACGCTCGACTCTTCTCTTGGATTTTCTACCATATTCCAACGCTCTACTGCTATAAGATCTCTTTCGAAGTTCCCCTCGGTTTTTATGTAATCTTTGAAGCAGCCTGTCGAGAATTGATCGTCATTCCAACCGCAAGCATAGTTTGTTCCTGTCTTTATGGAGTCGAATTCGCTTACCGAGGCGGACCCCGATTGCAGATAGCAGTTGTAAACAGAAGATTGAAATATTGCTTCCTTTAAGCCATCGAAATTGAGGTCGTCGAATGATAGATAAGGGCGAAATCTACTCTGCCTTATTGTCTTTTCAGCCTCTATAAGAGAGGAAAAAGCCGCAATTCTAGCTTCCGGAATAAGGATTCCACCGCAGGGTCCGATCCAAAACAGATCACCGCATTGAGCTTTCCAGATATCATCTATAGAGGCTTTCTTTCTCGATTTATCACCTCGAAAAAGAGCTATCATAGTTGATACATAGTTCAATTTTTGATAAAGAACATGCACAAGTGGATGATCTAATACAGATTGTTTAGAAATCTGTATATATTCTTGATTTTGAATAGGCAAGCGATTGATCGTCTTTTTGCAATATTCTTTAAACCGCCGAGAATAACATTGAGAGAAATATACTATTCTAGAGGGTTTTGTGGTTTTATGGAGTTGAATGGGAGTAAGGGTATCATATTCTAGACAATTCTTCTGAAACCATGCAAAGGTACGCTCGAAAAGAACATCAGGAGATTCAAGGCCGCTCTTTTCCCAACTCATGCTTATTTCGTTGCCATCCGCCATAATGATGAAAGTCTTGCATTCAGGATACGACTCTTGAAGATCCGTCAGAGTATTCTCATAAGGCATAAAGCTGTTTTCTGAGTCCTTGGATTCGAAAGTGGGAAATATGGTTATTACCTTTCGATGATCTTCCGAAGTAACCGGCAAGCCAAATTCCATGCCTCCCTCTACGTTGGGAAAGTACTCCGCAGGCAAAAAAGTATATTGTATTTTTGAGTTTTGTAGAATGGATGGCAGTGAAGAGCTCCATGAATATTCGTAGAGCCATGCGCCAGAAGGCCTTTTGCCTGTTGTCTTGCGAATAAAAGCGCTTAGACTTTCGACCTGTCCGGTCATATCTTGCGCGCTTATAAGGGGTGAAAGCGGGTTGTACAATCCGCCTCCTAAAAGTTCGACCTGACCTCTTCTAACCATCTCGACGAGAAGGTACATATATTCGGGATGGTTCTCTTCAAGCCATGGGAAAATAGCACCAGAAAAGTAGATTGCAGATTTAATAGAGAGAAATTTGTATAGTCCGGAAAGAAAAGGGCGCCAGGCGCCTTGATATGTCTGTTCATACAATGCTCCCGACGCATTATAGGGCAGATTATTATACATACCTATTACCACTTTGAAGTTCTGCATCGAAGAAATATACTCCTCTGGCATTTAAGAACTATATAGCCTGATTACGTATTATGTAGAGTGTGTAAGATGCTTAGGGCTCTGTCAAGCATGATTGAAGCATAGGCAGTCGTTGACCAACCAGCTCCAAAACATTATGGTCAATTCGTGGGCAAATTGTTGATCATCACCCTTAGCAGGGATGACGATGGACGGCGCGCTGACAGAATAGTCAGAAAGGTGCTAAAAGATACGGCTCTTTCGACAATCTATCGCCTTTTCCGCCAGGGAGATATAAGGATTTCGAATATTCCTATTGCGCCGAATGATAGACTAAAAGAAGGAGATGTCATCGAAATAAAGTTCTCCGAAAGAAGTCTGGAGAATGGTCAAAACCAAACCATAATAAAAAGTACTCTTCCTAAAAAAGAATATTCACAGGTGGCTTTTTCCGAAATTCCCCGCATCTTGTGGCAGAATGCCCAACTTATTGCTTTTGATAAGCCGCGAGGAATATTGGTACACGATGGAAGCTCTAGTCTCAATGCTTATGTGCAGAGAATCCTCTATGATCAATTGGAGCCATCTGCGTCATTTTCTCCAGGACCACTGCATCGACTGGATAGGAACACCTCTGGAATCATTTTTTTCTCAAAAACCAGGAAAGGCGCGGAACTTTTCAGTGTTGCAATGAAGAACAGAAGAATTCGCAAGTTCTATGCTGCAATAGTTCAAGGAAAGATAGATGAACCTATCTCGTTAAAGGATTTTATTCTGCGCGATAAAAAGAGAAAATTGAGCCTATTAGATGATAGAAAAGGCAAAGAAGCGAGCCTTTATCTATCTCCATTGATGCATAATAAGTCATATAGTTTTTTGCTTATCGAACTCATAACAGGACTTACGCATCAAATAAGAGCACAACTAGCATCTCATGGCTATCCGCTTGTCGGCGATTCAAAATATGGAGGATCTAAGACAGCCAAAATCAGCAGTTATTTTTTGCATTCATGTTGTTTAGGCTTTCCAGAACCTATTTTTGAAGACATGCCTTTGACTATTTTTGACCCTCTTCCTGGTGATTTTAACCTTGCTGTTTCCGATTTGTTCCAAATAGATCATGAGGAAGTTGATGCTCTGATTTCTCATAGGATAGAACAATCATTAGAAATATGTGACAATAATCTATTTCCTGAGAAGGGGGCAAAACATGGCAGATATTATCAATCCTAAGAAAAAACTGAATGTAAAACTAAAATGGCCGATTGTAATAATCATAATTGTAGCTTTAGCAGTCTTAGTCTTTTTGCTGACAAGCTTTGTCGTAGTAGACCAAACCGAAAAAGCTGTCATTACAACCTTTGGAAAGTATACAAAGACCCTTGGAGCAGGACTTCATTACAAGCTGCCCTTTGGAATTCAAAAAGCCCATCTGGTAAAAACTCAGGTGGTTCAAACCGAAGCTTTCGGCTTTAGAACCGTAAAACCAGGCATCATTACCCAATACTCGAACGAAAAATTCCCAGATGAATCAACGATGTTGACTGGAGACCTCAATATTGTAGATGTCGAGTGGATCATACAATATCGTATTACAGATCCAAAGGCCTGGCTGTTCAATGTGATGGATAAAGAAAAAACAATAAGAGATACTTCTCAGATGGTGCTAAACATGCTTGTCGGTGATAGGACCATTCTGGGAGTCATAGGGCCTGAGCGCCAGAGTATTCAGGAAACCGCGGTTACCCTTATGAACGAATTCTTTTCGATATATGGTCTTGGAATTACGGTGACACAAGTTCAGCTTCAAAACATTGTACCTCCGGAAGGCGTTCAAGCGGCCTTTGAAGATGTGAACAAGGCGATCCAGGATATGAACAGGCTCATCAATGAAGGAAGAGAAGCATATAACGCAGAAATCCCAAAGGTACAAGGTCAAGCGGACCAAGTACTAGAAGTTGCGCAAGGCTATGCTTCAGAGCGTGTCAATGTGGCAAAGGGTGATGTCTCTCGTTTCAATTCTGTCTATGAAGAATATCGCAAGGCGCCCGAAGTAACACGAAAGCGTCTATATTACGAAATGATGGAGGAGATATTTAAGGACCAAGAGCATGTGGACCTAATCGATAAATCGCTTCAGAATCTCTTGCCAATAAAGAATCTAGCCCAGACTCCTTCTTCTCAGGAGGCTTCAAGATGAAAAAAGCATCAATAATAATAACGGTTGTTGTGGCATTAGCTATTTTATTCATCGTGATCTTTGGTCCACTTTTTGTGCTAAATGAGGGTGAACAAGCCGTAGTAGTACGTTTTGGTAAAATAGTCAACTCTCATAGCGATGCCGGATTAAAATGGCGCAGCCCTATTATCGATACTGTCATAAAATATCCTAAAAGACTTATGTCCTGGGATGGAGAACCCCAGAGAATTCCCACTAAAGAAAATCAATTTATCTATGTAGATACTACCGCTCGCTGGAGAATTGCGGATCCAATAAAATTCTATGAATCTGTGAATGACCTGAACGCAGCATATAGCAAGCTTAGCGATGTCATCGATTCGGCGGTGAGAACTGTTATCTCTTCGAATTATCTTCGAGAGGCGGTTCGTAGCAGCGACGAAATTCTTTCGGAAAACCAGGTAGAGAGTTTTCAAACAGGAGACGTGGAAAACAGTGCAACTCTTCAGCAGCTCGCAATAACACCAACGCAATACGAAAAAATCGAAAAGGGGCGCCTGGAACTGACAGAAGAAATGAGAGCGCTTGTCTCAGACATAGTTCCTTCTTTTGGTATTGAAGTTGTGGATATCCTTCCACGGCAAATCAAGTACTCCGATGAACTTAGCGAAAGTGTATATCAGCGAATGATAAAGGAAAGAAATCAAATAGCACAAGCGTTCAGAGCTTATGGTGAGGGGAAGAAAGCCGAATGGCTCGGCAAATTGGAAAATGAAAAGCGCACCATTTTGTCTTCTGCGTATGCAAAAGGTGAATCTATAAAAGGAAAGGCCGATGCCGAAGCTTCGAAGATCTACGCCGATTCCTTTGGCAGAGATCCATCATTCTTCGAATTCTGGAAAGCAATCGAGTCATATCGCAAGACAATGCCTGCATTTAATAAGACGCTGTCTACGGGGATGGACTACTTCAAATATCTTTATAGTCCTACCGGTCGGTGATAAATGGCGAGAATATCATATCGATCTTAGTTCTGCTGCGGCTTTCCAGCCCTTAGGAGATTTTTTTAGGAGGATTAGGGAATACAAACCATGGGCAGCCGGCCCTGGATTAACCACTAAGGTCTTATTTTCAATATGGATGCTTTTACCCTCATGGATATGGCCACAAATCCATAGAAGAGGCTCCTGCTCATACAGGAATGTCTGGAAAGCTGCACTTCCTATATGACGCGAATGACGCATGTCGGAAAAGGTGTCTTTGGGCGGAGTGTGAGTCAAAACAATGAGACCTGGAGTGGGCTCTGAACCATCCATACTTGAAATATCTCTATAACCTCGAATAGCGCATTTAAGGGCTTGCTTTATTCCGCTTTCCAGCCCTTCTTCTCTTATTTCGAAAGGTGTCAGGCCAGTATGATATAGACCTCCACCACAACCAATGATCCATATCTCCTTCTCAGGTAGAAGGGCGCAGCATCGCTGTTCAATATAGCCTGGTTGCATATCAAAGCACTTCCTTGCTTCTGCGGTATCGCAATTTCCGGCCAAAAAATAGAGTTTGGCCTTGGGTGCAATGCTCGAAAAAGCTAAGAGCACTCTTTGGGCTTCTTTTTCTTTTCCGAAATTCGTAAGGTCTCCTGCTACAAAAATTCCTTCTATGTTGAAATTTGCCTTGAGTATCTGTTCCAGAGCATTGATATTGCCATGAATATCCGCAAGTGCAAGAAATAGGTGCTGCATGCTGTTCTTATAACTTTGGCACTATCCGCGCAACACGCTTTTTCCCAGCTTTGAGCATGAGTGCGCCATCTATTAAATCGCTCGATGTCAAGGTCTGCATTTCGTTTTCTATTTTTCTGCCATTAACCGAGGCGCCGCTTTGCTTGACTAGTCTGCGCGCTTCGCTCTTAGAGGGCGCAAGTCCTGCTTCTACAAATAGATCCAGCACTCCAATGCCTGAATCCAGCCGAGATATTTCGACCTCGATAGTTGGAAGTTGTGAAGCGTCTCCTTCTCCCTTAAAAGCTGCCCCGGCTGCACTTAGCGCTTTATCCGCTTCTTCTTGGCCATGGATAAGAGATGTTACTTCCCATGCAAGTCGCTCTTTAGCTTCGTTAAGCGCTTTGTCCTTTAGTGAACCTAGATATCTGCATTCTTCTATAGGCAGAAAAGTAAACATTAGCAAGAATCTCTCTACATCACCATCTGGCACATTTCTAAAATACTGGAAAAACTCATAGGGACTTGTGATATCTGGATCAAGAAATAGTGCGCCTCTTTCGGTCTTTCCCATTTTTCTGCCATCGCTGGTAGTTACCAGTGGAAAAGTAAGACCAAAACACTCGGCACCCTCTACTCTTCTTATCAATTCAATTCCGGCCACAATATTGCCCCACTGATCGTCGCCCCCTATCTGCAATCGACAATCATGAAGCTTATGGAGCTGAAGATAATCATAGCTCTGCAAAAGTTGATAGTTAAACTCGATAAAGGAAAGCCCTGTCTCCAGCCGCATTCTATAGCTTTCAAAGGAAAGCATCCTATTCACAGAAAAATGGCGACCTATATCACGCAAAAATTCGATGTAATTGAGGTTGGATAACCAGTCCTTATTATTAGCGGTCAGCGCATGGTCGCCGTCGAAATGGATGAAATTATCGAGCTGCGCCTTAAACCTCTCAGTATTAGCATCTATTTCTTCATAGGAAATGAGCTTTCTCATCTCAGCCTTACCCGATGGGTCTCCAATGCGCGCCGTTCCACCTCCTAAGAGCGCTATGCCTCTGTGGCCAGCACCTATTAGATGGCGCATTGCAAAAAATGGAACCATATGCCCTATGTGCAGAGAAGGACCCGTTGGATCAGTGCCTATATAGAAAGTAATCGGCCTTTCGTCCATTAGCTTAGAAAGCCCCTCTAAATCACTGCATTGCTGCACAAAACCGCGTTCTTTTAAGATCTCGAGCGCTCTGTTCATGAAAAATGCTCCTTTAAGTTTTGCAGTATAGGATGAAATTGCCAACTTGCTCAAGTTATTCTATTGTTGTACTCGCCAAAAAGCGATTATTCCTTCCAAAAAGTAAGAAATACTACAAGTTTTCAATGCCAAATCTAGACAAGGGACATAATTGTGGTAAAATAAAAACAGGAATATGCTTCATGCATATTTGCGACGGCTCCTTATTATGCTGAGTCGCCATTCTCGAAAAAAAGGGGAAGAATATGCCATCGACAGGAAAACCACTGACCAAGGTCGAGATTATTGATTCATTAGCAAAGTCCACAGGCTTTACTAAGAAAGATGTCAATCTTTTGCTGGATGAGTTTGCTAAGCTCGCTTATTCAGAAGCTAAGAAGAACAAGAAGTTTACCATCCCGGGCATAGCGATTATGAAAGTTGTCCATCGCAAAGCCAAGGTTGGACGCAATCCGGCAACAGGAGAACAGATTACTATTCCAGCTCGGGAAGTTATCAAGATTACTGTGGCTAAACCCTGCAAGGATGCCGTTCTAGGCGAGTGAACTATCCTTAGAGTTACAGCAAATCACCACTTCAAATATGAAGTGGTGATTTGCTGATTTAGATTTGAATTAGTGAATCATTAGAATACACAGAACCTCCCTGAAATATCAATATTAGAGGGAAATTTTATGATCTTTGGCCTTAGCTATTAGCTACAAGCTACTTCCGATCTATTGGGAGCATGATAATTTTTTATTTTTTGTTGTATGTATGAGGTTAGATTAGCCCGAGATATCCTTTCCTGGAGCATGCTGTCCCTGTCCCGAACTGTCACAGTATTATCGTTTTTTGTCTGATAGTCGATAGTCACGCAAAAAGGTGTGCCAATTTCATCCTGCCGCCGATAACGCCTGCCAATGGCACCAGACTGATCATAGTCAGTTACAAAATCATCTTTTAGTTCGATGCGAATATCCTGGGCTAGTTCAGCTAAGCCATCCTTTTTCATGAGAGGCAGAACCGCGACCGTAGTTGGAGCCAAAACCGGATGAAAATGAAGTACCGTGCGCCAATCATCTTCGTTACCTTTATCAGATATTTTTTGTTCTTCGTAAGAATCGCATAGCAGCATTAGAAGCTGTCTGGTCAAACCAGCACTCGTCTCTATTATGTATGGAATATAGCGTTCGTTTCCACTATCTTGATCAATATATTCCAGATCCTTGCCTGAATACTGCTGATGGCGGCTCAAATCATAATTGGTACGATTATGGACTCCTTCGAGTTCTTTGAAGCCCATGGGAAACTCGTATTCGATATCATAAGCATCTTTGGCATAGTGAGCTAATTCATCGGGTCCATGCTTATGCCAGCGCAATTTATCCATATTCACGCCCATTTTTTGGTAATAGCTCCATCGCTCTGAACGCCAATATTCGAACCAATCTTCGTCCGTACCAGGCTTAACAAAGAATTGCATCTCCATCTGTTCAAACTCACAGGTTCTGAATATAAAATTTTTCGTGACTATTTCGTTGCGAAAAGCTTTTCCAATCTGCGCGATGCCGAACGGAATCTTCATGCGGTTGGATTGCTGAACATTCTTGAAGTTCACATAAATTCCCTGTGCCGTTTCAGGTCGCAGGTATACAAGGCCGGATTCATCTTCCACTGGGCCTAGAGTGGTCTTGAACATAAGGTTGAATTTGCGAGTATCGGTCAGCTCGCCGCCACAATCCGGGCATTTTTTGGCAGCAAGATTTTCGGGCGGGATTTGATCCGCTCTAAAGCGACTCTTGCATTTTTTGCAATCGACAAGGGGGTCGGTGAAGTTTTCAACATGTCCGGAAGCTTCCCATACCCTGGGGTGCATTAAAATGGCCGCATCAAGACCTACTATGTTATCATGCATCTGAGTCATTTCCTTCCACCAGAATCGAGCGATCCTATTCTTTAGCTCAATTCCTTGAGGGCCATAGTCCCAAGCCCCGGAAAGACCTCCATATATCTCCGAGGATTGAAATACAAAACCTCGACGTTTTGCGAGGGAAACAATCTTTTCCATAGTTACCACGGTCTCTGACATAGATTTTTACTCCTTTAATGGAATATGATTGCTTAATCATTGAGGATCAAGAAATTATTAAGGATTCCTCTGAAGTTTCTTTTCTATTTTTGCCCAAGTATCCTTCAAAGTGACCGTACGATTGAAAATGGCAAGGTCGCTTGTTGATTCGAGATCCTTGCAAAAATATCCTATCCTCTCAAATTGTACTGTCTCGCCTTTTCCAATTTCGGCTATGGCTGGCTCGGCCACCGCTCTAGATTCGATTATAAGAGAGTGGTCAGAGAGATTATCAAAAAAAGTTTTACCTTCAGGCACTTCCATGGGGCGTTCCGCATCGAAGAGATGATCGTATAATCTTGCTTCAATTGGAACTGCATGCATGGCACAGACCCATTGGATAGTTCCTTTTACTTTTCGATTGTCGGGTGCGTCTCCGCCTCTTGTATTTGGATCATAGACACATCTTATTCTCTCAATTTCTCCACTGATCGGATCTTTTTCAAAACCCGTACAAGTAACAACATAACCATAGCGCAATCGAACCTGATTGCCAGGATAGAGTCTATAATATTTGGGCGGAGGAGTTTCTTTAAAATCTTCTCGATCTATGTAGAGAGTGCCACTAAAAGGAATCTTTCTTATGCCTGCGGAAGGATCCTCCGGATTGTTGATGGCTTCAAGCCATTCGATTTTTCCTTTATGCCAGTTTTCTATAACAAGCTTTACGGGATTCATGACAGCCATATAACGATTTGCATGTGCATTTAATTCTTCGCGTATACAATGCTCTAACAGCTGAATATCCACTAGAGAATCAGTCTTTGCAATACCAATTCTCCCCAAAAAATCCCTGATCCCTGCCGCAGGATATCCGCGCCTACGCATGCCGGCAATAGTGGGCATGCGAGGATCATCCCAACCTTTGACCTTTTTCCCTCGGACAAGTTGAAGCAGCCAGCGCTTAGAGAGAACTGTATGAGATAGGTTAAGACGAGCGAATTCAATTTGGCGACTAGGGAATACCTCGCAGTTTTGAATAAACCATTCATACAAGGGTCTATGAATCTCGTACTCTAGAGAACATAAAGAATGGGTTATTCCCTCGATGGCGTCGGAGAGTGGGTGTGCAAAATCGTACATTGGATATATGCACCACCTTGTTCCTGTCCTATAGTGAGGAATTCTTCTGATTCTGTACATAACAGGGTCTCGCATGAGGAGATTAGGATGAGCCATATCGATCTTTGCGCGTAGAGTCTTTGAACCATCAGGGAATTCGCCGGCTCGCATTCTTTCGAATAGATCAAGATTCTCTTTGGGGGAACGATCTCTCCATGGGCTGTTTCGACCAGGAGGAGTAAAGGTAATATTATTCTTATCCGGCACATTCGTGCCCCGATATTCTTTAATCTGTTCTTCATCCAGATCATCGACATAGGCAAGGCCTTTATTGATCAATTTACAGGCCAACTCAAATAGTCTCTCATAGTAATCAGAAGCAAAAAAAAGCCTGTCTTCCCAGTCGAAGCCTAGCCATTTTATATCTCTTTTGATTGCCTCCACATACTCCATATCTTCTTTTTCTGGATTTGTGTCATCCATTCGCAGATTGCATTTACCACCAAAGTCCTGAGCCACACCAAAATCCACAAAAAGTGCTTTGGCATGACCTATGTGAAGCCATCCATTTGGTTCTGGTGGAAACCTGGTACGGACTTCTTTGCATCGCCCGATCCGCAAATCTTCAGCAACTGCCTCGCGGATAAAATCCAGATATTCAGGCTTTTCAATTGATTCAGACATGATACAAGTCTCCTTGCTGCGCTTCAGAGGCACAGTAAACAAAATATCGCTTGGATTGAATAGTTAGGTCAAGCTCCCCGCAGATATGCTATTGCAGCCTCGATTCTTACAATACATTCCTCTTTTCCAAGAATCCGCATCGATTCAAATAGTGGCGGGCTGACACGAGAATAAGTGATCGCAACCCTTAGAGGCATCAGAATGTCTCCAAGTTTCTTTCCAATCACTGTAGCAAATTCCTTAAATCTCTCCTCAACGGCGGGAATGTCGTCGAGATTAGAATCCTGAATGATCGATCTGCATTCCTCAAGATACATTATTGCTTCGTCCATGCTGGCTCTCTTGGGAATAAATGCCTCTGCCGGAGGCATTTCCAGTCGTTTATAGAGATAGGACATGATCGCAGGCGAATCTCCAAGCAGCTTTAGTCTCTCTTTGATTAATGGTATTGCGGCCAGCTCCATCCGGTCCTTTTGTGGGTCTTCTTCAGTTCTCAAGCCAGCATCGATCAAATATGGACGAATAAGCTCGGCTAGCTCTTTATCGCTTTTCATGCGGATATATTGACCATTGAACCACTCCAGTTTTTGATAATCGAATACTGCAGGTGCCTTATTGAGTCTGTCTATTTTGAATAGACGAACAAGCTCGTCTAAACTATATAAATCCCGACCATCTTCATACGAACACCCAAGCAGAGCGATATAATTGATGAGTGCTTCAGGAAGATAGCCAGCTTTCCGAAATTCCTTCACTGCCGTAGCCCCATGTCGCTTGGATAGCTTGTGACCGTCTTTACCCAGTACCATAGGCAGATGACAGAGTTCAGGCATTTCCCAACCAAAGGCATCATACATGATCTTGTGCATAGGAGCCGAAGGAATCCACTCCTGAGCACGCATAATGTTTGTAATTCCCATCAAATGATCATCTATCACATTAGCCAGATGATAGGTCGGAAAACCGTCGGACTTTAATAGAACCGGGTCTGGGCTTATATCCTCATTTTTCCATTCTATTTGACCAAGAAGAGCATCGTGGAAAACCGTTACCCCATGAAGGGGGATTTTTAGCCTGATCACATAAGGTGTTGCTTCCGCGAGCCTTTGTGCTCTTTCTTCTTCTGTGATAAAACGACAATGGCGATCGTAGCCTATTTCGTCTTTTTTCTGTGAGATCTGCTCCAGACGAAGTCTCTCGAGGCGCTCTGAATCGCAGAAACAATAATAAGCCTTCCCCATAAGGACAAGTTCTTCTGCATACCTTCGATAGAGATCTATTCGTTCAGATTGCACATAGGGTCCCTTAGGGCCACCGACATCAGGACCTTCGTCCCAGTAAAACCCAAGCCACCTGAATGTATCGTATAGATTTTGAACATATTCCTGTGAATAACGGGTTCGATCCGTATCCTCTAAGCGCAAAATAAAAGTTCCACCTTGGGATTTCGCGAATAGATAGTTGATCAACGCTGTTCTTACGCCGCCTATATGTTGATTTCCTGTAGGGGATGGGGCATAGCGCACTCTAACGGACATTATTCCTCCTGATCAATCTCTGCTGAAAATTCCTTAACATTGCATAGATTTGAATTACTATACATTTCCATCTCTTTCTATGCAAGAATTAAAGACAATCAGCTCCAATAGTCGCAAAATCCATCTGGCAACCAAAATTCAACAGATTCGGGTGATTTTTACGAAAATATTCAGCATTAGAGCTGCTACTGCAAAAACAAAGAGAAGGAGCTGAAGAATAAAACGCCCAATAGAGAAACGATCCTTCCCAGCTATCCTTAAGCCTACCATGCTTGTCATATTGAAGAGACTCACACTTAGAAGAAGCATATTGCATATTTCATATATTGATCGCCAAATCCATTTATATTCACTAATTCCGCCAAAGAAAAGCACAACGAAACTACTTATCAAAAAGATGATACTAAAAACCACGGTATAATCTAGAAACCGCTTAAGAGTCGGTATAAAAGCGGATTGTAATTGCGAGCCGCTTTTGTTTTCCATAATGCTAATATATCATACTTCCATATGGAATATCTCTTTAACTTCAACAAAATTGGTTATCTACAAGGTAGAAGACCAAAAGGCTGTATACTCTGTCTTGTCCGCGACGATTCTAAAGAAGTGGAAAAACTCATAGTAGATGAGACTGAGCATTTCATTGTATCCATTAATCTTTACCCTTATAATCCAGGGCATCTGATAGTCTTTCCCAAAAGACATATTGTGGATATAAGGGAATACACTGATGACGAAGAGAGAGAACTAGATAGATTAGTCAAAACATGTCTAAAAGCGCTCGATAAATTCGGGAGCCCCTCTGCCTATAACATTGGATACAATATGGGCTTATCTGCAGGAGCCAGCATAGAACATTTACACATGCATATTATACCTCGTTATCCGCGAGAAATAGGCATTGTGGAGCTCATAGCTGGATCTCGCGTCCTAGTCCAGGATCCAAAAGATACCCTCCTGCAGTTAAGAGAAATATTCGGGAATCTAGCAATTCTATGAGACAGACACTTTGGAACCAAGAGGTAGAATTACGAGAATTGAATTCTCACCAGAATAGATCTCTATTTCTTCGGAGATTGTCTTGTTGCTTAGGCCAAATTCGCCGCGCTTCCACTTCAAGCCATCTAAGGGCCATTTGAGTCCTTTAGATAGCATGCCAGAGGCTCCTCCGGAGACAGGAAAGACAGAAACGATACTATTAATTGACATTGAGGCCTGCAGCCTAAGCCCTCGAGCAACGAGAAAAACACTCTCGTGTGCTGTATGCCACTCTTTGATAGGGTCGTTGCGCTCGAAAAGAGCTCTAACTGCGAGCAGATGATCAAGACGCCCTGCTCCAGCTCCGGCGAGGATTATGTATTTTGCTCCGTAACGATGCGCTGCTTCGATTGCTAGCTCGGTATCAGAACGATCCTTTTCTTCCGGAAAACGAAGAATCTTCTCCGGTGAAACCTGAGATAGTATTGCTGGATCCACACTGTCAAAATCTCCCACAGCTAGATGAGGCTCTATATTGGCTATTTTGCATACCTCAAGTCCGGCATCTGCGGCTATTACGATATCGGCTTTCTTGGAAAGGCACCAAATTATGGATGAGGGAGGATTATCGCCACCAGTTACAATAAGAGCTTTCATATCAGTTTCCTCATAGACATAAAGCTGAAGCCTAAGATACACTCCAAAGGAAGATATGATAATCCCTAGTATCGATCCAGAGGTTCGCAGAATCGCAGACAGAATAATCCAAAGTGGTAAAAAGGCATTCCTGGTCGGTGGTGCTGTCCGCGATGCATTTCTTAGAAAGCCCGTTATGGATTACGATATCGCGACCGATGCAACACCCGAAGAATGCATGAGTTTATTCCCTTTTGCCATACCTACCGGTATAAAACATGGCACCATAACTATTGTTCCTCGTTCACGTAGATATAAGGTGGAAATAACAACGCTTCGAAAAGAAGCTGCCTATTCTGATGGCAGACACCCCGATAGCGTCACCTTTGTCGATGACATAACCCAGGACCTCTCAAGAAGGGATTTCACCATTAACGCGATGGCCATCGATCTGATGTGCAATGCATTCATTGATCCATTTGACGGAGAAAAGGACCTGAAAGATAAAATTATTCGCGCAGTGGGCAATCCAATGGAACGATTTCAGGAGGATGGTCTTAGAACAGTACGCGCAATACGCTTTTCTGCTCAACTCGAGTTTGCCATTGAACCCAATACCCTTGTTGCCATAGCTAAGTGTTCGGACACTCTCTCGAAAATTTCCACAGAGAGAATTCGCGATGAGTTTTCCAAGATCTTATTGACTGCAAAGCCTTCGGTTGGCCTTCGACTTCTTTCGGATACGAACCTGATAAAGGAAATAATCCCGGAATTAGAAATATGCAAAGGAATTTCTCAACCTGATCATGGAGAACAGGATGTCTATAATCACCTGCTTTCGACCGTGGATGCTGTCATTCCAGATAATCTAAGCGAAGACAAGGTCCTTATCCTTCGTCTTTCAGCCCTTTTTCACGATATTGGCAAACCTGCATGTTATCGAGCTGAAAATGGGAAAATAAGCTTTTATCGACATGAAATAGAATCAGAGAAAATTGCAAGGCAAATTCTTCTACGACTCAAGTATCCAAATCGAGTTATCGATAAGGTCTGTCACCTTGTGCGTTATCATATGTTCAATTATGAACCAGGTTGGACAGATGCAGCGATACGTAGATTTGTCGCTCGCGTAGGATTCTCCTCGATTCCCGATCTGTTTACGCTTAGATTAGCCGATACAATGGCAACTACAGGGAAACCCATATCCTGGCCTGCTCTAGCAGAATTCCGAGAGAGAATAGATCGAATTCTGGAAGAAAAACAGGCTCTTTCGCTCAAAGATCTGGCAATAAATGGAGAAGATCTCGCAAAAATTGGGATTCCGCGCGCCAAACAAATGGGAGAAGTTCTATCCGAGCTCTTAGATAATGTGCTCGAAGACCCATCTTTGAACACCAAAGAAAAGCTCCTAGAAATAGCAAAAGGCAGATATTTTGAAGGATTCAAATAAGAGATCGACTCTCTATATCTTCTCATCGATCTCTGTGCTGCCTTTTGTCACGATGTCTAAGAGTCTGGCAGTCTCTGCATCTCGTTTATGTAATACCTCAAATATATGCTGAGCGACTCGCTGCTCGGCCTCTTTTTTTGACATTCCTTCCATAGGGCCAAAGGTTTCCCCATCTATAACACAGGAGACAAAAAAATGCCGAGCATGGTCTGGCCCTTCGATTCTCGCAACCCTATAGGAAGGAATTTCTAGTCCACGCTTTTGAGCATATTCTTGAATTATTGATTTGAAGTCCTTGCTTGGTGTTTTTCGGAGCTCATCAATCTTGCTACTAAAGATCCTGGAAACAATTTCCTTAGTAGATTGTATTCCACTATCCAGGTAGTAAGCACCAAGAAGTGCTTCTGTAGCATCGGCTAGAATAGCTGGCTTTCTTCGCCCTCCACTCATCTCTTCTCCCTTCCCAAGGATAAGAAATTCCCCAATACCGAGAGATATTGCGATTGATGCTAGAGAAGTTTCCGATACCAAGACATTCTTCATATGGGCTAATTCGCCTTCATCATTGTCAGGCAAACTTTCATATAAGATATGAGATATGCATAGATTTAAAACACTATCACCCAGGAATTCTAAGCGTTCATTGTCCTGTATATATGGAGATTTTTCGTTTACTGAGGAGCTGTGCGTAAGGGCTATATCAAGGAGTGTTATATCATGAAAAGAAATATCTGTGGCTCTCTGGAAGCGCAGTAGAGCACTGCGGCGTGAAGACGAAATCTCCAGCCTGTTGTTTGATGGTAAGTGATCTTTTCGTCTCACGCCTTAGAATGTCTTATTTTACCTGGGTCTTTATGAACTCATAGGCATCTTTTACGGTTTCAAATTCATTCGCCTTCTCATCTGGAATCTGAATACCCAGTTCCTCTTCGATACCATATACGAGCTCATAGGTGTCTAGAGAATCTGCACCAAGATCCTGGCGGAAACTTGCATCCATTGTGATCTTGCTTTCATCTACTTCGAGCTTGTCAGCAATAATCTTCTTAATCTTCTCAAACAGCTCATCCATTGGGAGACTCCTTATTTAGATTCAGGGGTAATGACTTGACGACCCCTGTAAAAACCGCATTTTGGGCAAACCCTATGCAACATCACCGGGTTGCCACAATTACTGCAATGTACGACAGTTGGTGCGCTTAGTTTCATGTTGATAGAGCGGCGTCTTCTCGTTCTTGCTTTAGACGTCCTGAATTTCGGTACAGCCATAGTAGAACCTCATAATCATTCAATATCGGCACGATAATTGCATGCCAAATTATACAAAATGTGAGAAAATGTCAAGATAGACATGCTTGCAGTGGTTAAACATATATCATTTGTGCAAGTTATGAAAGAGGGCACCCTCTTCTCTGCAAAATTTGCCTAAGAACCTTTTCAACTTCTTGTGGTACGATATCATCAGGAAGCCTGTTATGTGTTACGAGATCGCGCACAAGTGTTGAGCTTATATCCACATGCTTAGCATCATAGAGGAAAAAAACTGTCTTTATGGAAGGGTCAAGTCTTTGGTTCATGTAAGCCATAGTGGTCTCATAGGGCAACTCGGCAGCATTGCGGAGTCCGCGCACGAGCACAGAGCATCCATGTTTACGAGCAAAATCGGTTACCAGGCCATCCCATTTGCACACCTTCATTTGTTCACCGAATCTGTTCATGGCATTGAGCATTTCGATACGCTCATCAATAGTGAACAATCCATCTTTTTCGGGGTTGATGGCCAAGACGACATAAAGCCCGTCGAATATGCTAAGGGCACTCTCGATCACATCGAGATGGCCTGATGTCGGAGGATCAAAGCTTCCTGCAAAGACCGCATTTGGCATGGTCTTTAATTTAATGCAGTTCTGCTCCAACAGTCAATGGAAAGAATTTGCCCTTGCTCTTTAGCCAAAGAGATCTTTGGCTTATACTAATTTCATTATGAATGAGCTAGTCAAAGGACTGTACCGACAGAATATGCCAAGGCTCGGAAATCTTAAAAATAATTCAACGCCTTTTTGGATTCGCTTGCTATGGGCATTTTTAGCCGCCATATTTGCCGCACTTGCTCAGCCCAACGAGATATTCTTGTATGGGAATTGGTTTATCGGCATCTTTTGCCTTGTGCCACTCTATATGGCACTTGTTGATACAGAGAAACTCGGAGAAGCAAGCCTGATTGGTGCTCTATTTGGAGGACTCTATCATGCACTGACAAGCTATTGGCTCTTTTTCTATAAGGACTTTGCATTTTGGACCCTGGGGACTACAACTATCGCTTATGCGGTAATATATGGAGTAGCCCTTATGTATGGGTGTTTTCTCTTGCATCACACAGATGGCTGCAGGCCTCTTGTATTCGCTCTGGCATGGGCAGCTCTCGAGTTTGCAAAATCGACTGGCTTTTTGGGATATCCTTGGGGACTTTTGGCTTACTCATTTACTGGGCTTCCGATTATGCTGCAGACGGCCGACCTCTGGGGTGTCTACGGCATTTCTGCCTTCTTGGCTTTTTGTTCATCGGCAACCTCAGAACTTATCTTGCAGAAAACAAGAAAAATGGACTCCGTAAGGAGTTGTATTCGCTGGCCTGAAATAACCGCCGCTACATGGGCTTTGATATTACTTCTCTATGGTGCTTTGATAATGTCTCGGCCTTTTCCTATCAGGGGAACATTGCGGCTTCTGCTCTGCCAACAGAATACAGATCCATGGACATCTGGAGAGAATGAAGCGCTATACGCGAATATAAGAGTAGCTAAACAGGCTTTGAAATCAATTCAGGAAGAAAAAAGCGCCAAGCCCGATCTCATAGTATTCAGCGAAACTAGCTTGAGGCGGCCTTACAAGGAGTTCAAATCCTGGTTTGAGGAGAATCCTCCCGAAGAACCTCTATTGCCCTTCCTTCGGATCGCTGACATTCCATTGCTGACCGGTCTTCCGGTGGTCTGGAATTGGGAAACATATGAGGCATCCAATTCAGTAGGTATTATTTACCCCACAGGTAGAATGGGTGAAACTTATGCGAAAATACATCCTGTACCTTTCGCAGAAGCCATTCCTTTCTGGGAATTCTCTTGGTTTCGCTCCTTTATTCAAAATGTAATCGGACTTGAAAGCGGCTGGGTAATGGGAAGAGAAGAAGTAATCTTTACACTGAGCTCCGAAGAGAAAGGCCATAGTTTTGATGAAATGGGCAGCTTGTCTACCATTAGATTTGCTACGCCTATATGCTTCGAGGATGCCTTCTCCGAACTATGTAGAAATTTCATTCATCGAGGCGCGGATTTGTTGATAAATCTGACAAACGATTCATGGTCTCGAACTGAGAGTGCTCAGATTCAGCATTATGCTGTCGCACGGCTTAGAGCAATAGAGACAAGGCGAGCACTTGTGCGCTCGACTAACTCTGGAGTCACCTGTGTGGTAGGCGCAGACGGAAAGAATATTGCTGAATTGGCTCAGTTTATTACCACTTCTATGGTGGTGGATGTTCCTATTTATGAATCTCATTTTACTTTCTATCTGATTTTTGGAGACTGGTTTGCCTGGGCTTGTACTGCTTTCGTTGGGCTGCTTTTTATCTGGGCGATTCTAGATACAAAAAGGAAAAATTATGTAATACAAAAGGACATAAATCATTTATAATATTAAACAGAATCACTATGGAGGATTACCTTGAGTATTTCTAGTTATTTTGACGCAGAGGATTTAGAGATGCTTGAGGATGTATCTGATATTGTAAAATATCGAGAACATCCCGCCTTTGATGCTGTTCCATTCGTAGGCTCCATAAAAAAACACCCCTATGATAAAGAGAAATTTCTCATACTCTTGCTGCATGAACAAAAAAACATGGCTTGGTTTAAAGAAGGCGAGATTATCGAGGTCAAGACCCGCGATGTGCAGGCTCTGGACGAGCTTCCCTCAACCATTGACCTCAACGGTACTGCGATCAGCACATTTCGTATATGGATAAGGCGGCGAGCAATTGCCGTGCGATTCGAACCGTTCGAAGTTAATGATAAAGAATACAGACCTTTTGATACTCACAGCATATCAAGGCTTCTTAGCAAGGGAGATTGATGACATACAACAGACTTTCCGCAGATAAGGCGAGATACTGGAGAAGCTTAGACAACTCAAGAATACAATGTACTCTATGTGCTCATGCATGCATCATTCAAGATGGATCAAAAGGGCATTGTAGTGCGCGCCAAAATCGATCTGGAAAAATGATTCTTCCTTTTTATGCATGGATTTCTTCCGCCGCAATAGATCCTATCGAGAAGAAACCCCTAAGGCATTTCATGCCAGGAACCTCGACATATTCTGTGGGATTCTGGAACTGCACAATGGATTGCCCATTTTGTCAGAACTGGGAAATTGCTCATCCTCAACCTGCATATATTCAAGAAGAAATCATCGAACCAGATCGACTGATAGAACTCGCTATGGCATCTGGTTGCCCATCAATAAGCTTTACCTATTCCGAGCCTCTGTTGCACATCGAATATGTCATAGAAGCAATGCAGATAGCACATAGCCGAGGTTTAAAAACGATCCTGGTAACAAATGGAAATGCGCTAGATGAGCCAGCTCGACATATCCTAGCCCACACGGATGCTGCGAACATCGACTTAAAAACCGCCGATCCTCTCATCTATCGAAGATTGCTTGGCGGAGAATTAAAGGTTGTACAAAATTTCATAAGAGTTTCTGTACAACTCTGTCATATCGAAATTACATCTCTCGCCGTTCCCGGTGTTCTCGATTCATCCGCACAAATCGAAGAGATCTCCAGTTTTATAGCTTCGCTTTCGCAGGAGATACCTCTCCATATCACTAGATACCATCCAGCCTGGAAATATACTAAGGCGCCACTTTCTCCGGAGACCATGCACGAGATGACTGAAAGCGCTAGGAAATATTTGAAATATGTATACTCCTATTGGTGAATAATCCCTCTTGACAGTCTTGATTTATTTCGGCATTGTAATCTTCGCCAATTACACGGTGGGTGTAGCTCAGGTGGTAGAGTGCCAGACTGTGGATCTGGTTGTCGTGGGTTCGATTCCCATCACCCACCCGAGCCCGATAGCATCCCGGTCTTTGGGCTAAGGATGAAAGCGCGTTCGTAGCTCAGCTGGATAGAGCGACGGACTTCGAATCCGTAGGCCGCAGGTTCGAGTCCTGCCGGACGCATTTTTTCCATGCATGGGCCGCTAGCTCAGCTGGCAGAGCAGCAGACTCTTAATCTGCGGGTCGAAGGTTCGAAACCTTCGCGGCTCATAAAGGCGGAAATCTCTCAATTGATTTCGGGCCTTGACGAAGAAGCGTGCTTCCGTTAGTATGCGCCTCGCATGAAAATGCGAGAGTGGTGGAACGGCAGACACGCCAGACTTAGGATCTGGTGCCTTCAGGCGTAAGGGTTCAAGTCCCTTCTCTCGCAGGATACTTTCCTAACGAAAGGCGTTGCTGGTCCAAAATAGCGTCGGCTGTATAAATATGGCCTTAATGCATGCGGGAATAGCTCAGTGGTAGAGCGTCACCTTGCCAAGGTGGATGTCGCGGGTCCAATCCCCGTTTCCCGCTTCGACAACAGGGCGATTCGGAAACTGGCCGAATCGCCCTGTTTTTTTGTGTTATAGCACGCTATATAGCATATAGCGCGCATTTTTCAATTTATATAGAGTAAGAACTGAGAGGATTATATGGAAATCGCCGAAAAAAGAATTGAAGAGCTTGAACTCTCCAGAATTCGCATGACAATTACCGTACGAGCACAGGACCTGCGATCTGAATATGATGCAATGATAAATGAATATGCAAAACAAGCTAGAATCGATGGGTTTAGAAAGGGACATGTTCCTATTTCTGTGTTGGAGCGGAAGTTTGGCCCATCGCTCAAGACCGATGCTAAGGCGCGAGTCGTAGAAAAAGCGCTAGAGACCGCCCTCAAGGATGTCTCTCGACCACCACTCGCCTATGAAATGCCTGAGCTGGAAAACGATCCAAGCTTCGAGCTGGATTCTGATTTTACTTTTAGCGTTAACTATGATGCTTTTCCAGTATTTGAGCTTCCTTCGCTTGATGGAATAGAGATCGAAATACCAGCCGTAGCCATCACACAGGAAGATATAGATCGCGAATTAGAAGACATAAGGCAAAGAAATGCCATTGTCGTAGAGAAGGATGGGCCTTCGGAAATCGGCGATATTGTCATCGCTAGTTTTGTCGAACTTGCAGAAGATGGAAGCGAGATTTCTGGTACTTCACGTCAGGACTTCTCTTTCGAGCTCGGCAAGAATTTGAACATCTATAAATTCGATGATGAGATTGTCGGCCTCAAGGCTGGAGATGAAAAAACCATCGTAAAAACCTTTCCCGATGATTTTGAGTATCCCGAATATGCAGGAAAAACTGTGACCATAAAGGTCTCAGTTAGCAAAGTGAAACACCAAGACCTTCCAGATCTTGATGATGAACTAGCCCAAGATGTTTCCGAAAAATACAAGACCCTAGATGACCTAAAGGAAGCAGTCCGCGCTCACCTGACAGAGAATCTGCAAACAAGGCTTCGCAAAGCAAAAGAGCATGCAATTATGGACGAACTCCTGAAAAAAACGAAGATATCCATCCCCCGTTCAATGCTCGCTACCGAGATCGCGATGCGATGGGAATCCTTAAAGCAACAGATGGGAGTCGATTCCGAAGAACATCTGGAAATGCTTCTAGAAATGTCCGGAAAAACTCGTGAACAGATTTACAACGAATGGGGACCGCTGGCAGAGAAAGCCCTTGCGACAAACATCCTTCTAGATAAGCTGATAGAGGCTGGGTCCTATACATCTACCGATGAAGAAGTCGATGCTGAAATAGCTAAGGAAGCAAGTCATTCCACGATGAGTCCAGCCGAGATCAAAACAGAGTATGAAAAGCATGGCACGATAAAGTATATCAAAGAAGATATCGCCATTAGGAAATTCTTCGATGATATCTTGTCTTCGACAACGGTCAAAGAATCAGGTCAAATGTCCTATTTGGACTTTATGAAAAAAAATGATTAGATTTTATTTCGGAGTTCAATATTGAATCTCAATTATGGCAAATCAAAAGGTACCAGAGAAATGGCAATGTCTGAATATATGAGCAATCTCGTTCCGATTGTTATCGAGCAAACCGGTATTGGAGAGCGATCCTATGACATCTATTCGCGCCTTCTCAAAGATCGTATCGTATTCATCGATGGCGAAATCAGTGATGTCATTGCGGATTTGGTGATTGCACAGCTTTTGTTTCTGGAATCTCAGGATCCCTCCAGGGATATTTCAATCTATATAAACAGCCCTGGTGGATTGGTAACCGCAGGACTTGCAATATACGATACAATTCAATATATAAAACCCGATGTGCAGACAATTTGTCTGGGACAAGCATCGAGTATGGCTGCTCTTTTGCTCGCCTGTGGGACAAAGGGTAAGCGCTATGCCCTGCCCTCTTCCCGTATTTTGATACATCAACCATGGGGCGGAGTCTCTGGTCAAGCAAGCGATATCAGCCTTCAAGCGCGTGAGATCATTCGATTGAAAAAGCTTACAATCGATTACTTTGCGCTCCATTCTGGCCAGCCAATTGAAAAAGTTGCCCAAGATATGGAGCGAGATTTCTATATGAGCTCTCAAGAAGCTGTCGAATACGGGATCGTCGATACGATCATGGAGCCGCGAAAGCATGGCAAGGAATAAACAATTCGATCTGGAGCAGGAGACATTCTGTTCTTTCTGTGGGAAAAGTTCATCCTATGTCAGCAAGATGATTACAGGGCCCGGCGTCAATATATGCGATGAGTGTGTTCGTATTTGCAGTCAAATCCTCGATGAGGAAGAACAGAGAGTCACCGCTAGTTTTCTTACAGAAGTACCCAAACCTAAAGAGATCAAAGAATTCCTTGATATGTATGTGATTGGACAGGAATATGCCAAGCGAGTCCTTTCCGTGGCTGTTTATAACCATTACAAACGACTAGTACATAAAGTATCAGCCCAGTCTCCAGATGTCGAGATCGAAAAGTCTAATGTATTGCTCATAGGGCCGACCGGATCAGGTAAGACGCTACTTGCGCGCACTTTAGCCCGAAAACTCAAAGTACCTTTCGCTATGGCTGATGCAACGACTCTTACGGAAGCTGGATATGTCGGCGAAGATGTCGAGAATATTCTCCTCAAGCTTATTCAGAATGCAGGTGGAAACATTCAGGCAGCAGAACGCGGCATCGTGTACATAGACGAGATAGATAAGATTTCACGCAAAGGCGAGAATCCTTCGATTACGCGCGATGTATCTGGAGAAGGAGTCCAGCAAGCTCTTCTTAAAATCATCGAAGGAACCATATCTAACGTACCTCCGCAAGGAGGACGAAAACATCCAAATCAGGAGTATCTTCGTATCGATACAACCAATATCCTCTTCATCTGTGGCGGAGCCTTTGTTGGGCTAGACAAGATAATCGAATCGAGAATTTCCAGCCACCCCATGGGGTTTGGTGCGGATGTAAAAGCAAGACATGAAAAGATGCTAAGTCAGCTCTATTCAGAGTTGCAACCGGATGATCTTATCAAATTCGGCCTTATCCCTGAGTTTGTCGGACGCCTGGCGGTAAAAGTTGCACTGGATGAGCTTACAAAAGAAGACCTCAAGCGTATCATCATCGAACCGAAGAATGCCTTACTCAAGCAATACAAAGCCTCTATGCAGCTCGATAATGTTGAACTGGAATTTGATGATGCTGCAATAGATGCTATTGCTGAAAAGGCTATTGTTCAGAAGACAGGAGCGCGCGGCTTACGCGCTATTATTGAAAAAATCATGGTGGATATAATGTACTCGCTTCCAAGTGATAATAATATAAAAAAGGTAATCCTGACGCGAGATGCGGTAGAAGGCAAAGGCAGCTGCATCTTCGAATATCGTCAAAAAACAGCCTAAGCGCAGAAATCAATGGGGTGGTTTGCTTTTCTCCGTTGGAGAAAGCAGCCTGAGAAACACCCATCGAACCTGATCCGGATAATGCCGGCGGAGGGATAAGATGATGCGTAACAAACAATTCATCGCAATTTTCGTAGTGATAGCAATGGCTTCAATTGCTGTCGGGACAGTATCAGCCCAAACAAGTACTCAGTCAAATCGGCTGAATAATGAGTTGATAATCTGGACCTATGATTCATTCATTTCAGAGTGGGGACCGGCTCCTCTTATTGCTCAAGCTTTCCAGAAAGAAGCTGGAATAAAGCTTCGCTTTGTGTCCAAGGGAGACGGTGGAGCGCTACTGTCTGCGCTATTCGACCCCATAAACAAGCCTAGCGCCGATATAATAATAGGACTCGACGACAAACAACTCGAGAAAGCCCTAAAAAGCGGCCTCTTTGCTCCGCTCAATCTAAAAAACCTCTCGGAAATCCAGAAGGATTTATTGCTGGATAAAACAAATAGGCTTGTACCTTTCGATTTTAGCCAATTTGCGCTAATCTGGGACTCTCAGAGTGGCATCGAGCCACCTCGATCACTGGAAGATCTGACAAAGCCTATTTATCGCAAGAAGTTAATAATTATGGATCCAAGAACCTCTACTCCTGGCTTGGGCTTTCTGGCATGGACAGAAGCAGTCTACAAGACTGATTGGAAAGAATATTGGAAAAGACTTGCTCCATCAGTACTTGCAATGACACCGAGCTGGGATACTGGATATGGCCTCTTTACAAAAGGCGAAGCCCCTTTAGTTTTGAGCTATTCCACTAGCCCCGCATACCATAAGGCTTTTGAAAACTCAGAGCGCTATCAAGCCCTTCAATTTGTGGAAGGGCATCCAACACAGATCGAATTTGCGGGTGTACTGATTTCCAGTAAGAAGAGAGAACTTGCACAAGAATTTATAGACTATCTATTATCCGCAAAATGCCAAGCTTTGCTGCCTGAAACACAATGGATGTATCCCGCTAACATCAAAACTGAACTGCCTCCTTCGTTCTCTATCGTGCAAAAATATCCGGCTTTGAGTGCAACAATTAGAGATCTCGACCATGATCCTTCAGAAGCAGCCGATCTTCTCATTGGAAATCCATGAGAGCCAAGATCTTTCTATATCTGGTGCTTTGCATTATTCTGATCTTCTCATTGGCCCCTCTCATTGCATTCTTGCATGCTGCCATAGTTGGTCTAAGCGAGATAGAAGGCAATATAGGAGGCATTGAGATCATTCTAGAATTCTTGAAGCAGATACCAGGATCGACGATAGCAAAAAGTCTTTGGTTTACAATACGCCAATCCTTTGCCAGCACTGCTCTGGCAATTAGCCTTGGGCTACCTGGGGCATGGCTGGCAGCCCGATTCAGATTTCCTGGAAGGAAGACTCTTCTGTCCTTGGCTGCTATACCATTCTGTTTTCCTCCGATCCTAATTATTCTCGCCTTTATATGCTATTACGGAAAAGAAGGACTACTTCCAACGGCTCTTTCTCTAGTCTTTGGCTCGAGAGGGGAATATAGAGGAATTCTTTACAGTTTTTGGGGACTGGTTATCGTACATGCCTTCTATAACTTTCCTATTGTTGTGCACCAGATTTCAGCATTATTGTTGCGCATTCCCAATACTTCTTTTGAAGCTGCCAGAACTCTTGGAGCAAGGAAATCAAAAGCCTTTCGAACAGGTATTTTGCCCTGGATACTGCCTGGAATTGGCCAATCGGCAGGCTTAATCTTCTTATATTGCTTTTTTAGCTTTACTACAGTGCTCGTATTTGGTGGTCGCGCGGGAACGACACTCGAAGTCGAAATATACCAGGCTTTGCGATATCGTTCAAATCTGGCCCTTGCAGCAGTCCTTTCTATTATTGAGAGCGCTTGCGCGCTTTTAGGAATATGGATGTTGACGAGAATGCAGAGTAAGACGCGTGGGACGGTGAGAGACTTTGGAGCAGCGCACAAATTGGCAAAACCCAAGGGAAAACAATGGTTTTTGATCGTTCTTTATGAGATCTTAATCATAGTTTTCTTTATCGGACCGCTTTTTTCGATCGTGATCGAAGCATTTACAGTACCAGCGTCATTGAATAGCCCTGAGAGATTTGGCGTTGATAACTTCAAGCGACTCTTTACAGGATTTCAAGCGCCATTAACCGGAGCAATTCTTTCTACATTGAAATTGAGTGGAATTGCTGCGTTGTTGGCAACTTCTATTGGGATTCTTGCGAGCTTTAGCGCATTCCTTGCTCAGAGAATAGGGAAGAAAAGCATGCTCATTGATCTTCTGATGGATCTGCTGCAATGGCTTCCAATGGCTGTATCGCCCGCAGTTCTTGCATATGGATGGCTTTTTATATCTGCAAACCATATAGCGACTTATGCTCTCATTGCTGCTCAAGCTCTTATTGCATGGCCATTTGTGAGTAGAACGGTGGGCGCGTCGCTGCGTGCCATAGATTTTCGAATTCATGAAGCCGCCAAAACACTTGGAGCTTCACCTCTGAGAGCTTTTATGACGATAGAACTGCGGACGATCTTACCTTCGGTGGCGGCTGCTGCAGCCTTCGCTTTCTCCATAACCGCAGGAGATGTCAATGTACCACTTATGCTAGGAATGAGCGAGATTGAAACACTCCCTCTTCTTCTCTATCGCCTGACTGCGGCGTATCGATTCAATGAAGCTTGTGCCGCCGGTCTTGTGCTTGGGCTCATGACGGGTATCGTATTCATGCTAAAGGAGAAAGCAGTCGATGTCGCTTGAAGTAAATAATTTGCTTATCGAACGCGATAGTTTTGCGCTTTTTGCTGACTTTTCTTTGGAGGAAGGAAAAATTCTTGCGTTGTTAGGTCCTTCCGGATGCGGAAAAACAACTCTCCTTCGCTCGATTGCAGGGCTCGAGATGATAAAGGAGGGCACTATTACGTTGAATGGCATTAGAATTGACAGATTGCCCACAGAAAAACGACATATAGGATTTGTCTTCCAGGATTTAGCACTATTCGAACAACTTAGAGTCCGGGATAATATTGGATATAGCCTGTTTATTCGAAGCGAAGAAAAAAGAAAGAGAGAAGAAAGGGTAATTTCTTTGGCTCGCAACTTCAAAATAGAGCACCTTTTAGGCCGTTACCCCTTTGAGTTATCGGGAGGCGAGCGACAGCGCGTTGCATTTGCCAGGGCTTTTGCATCCGATCCTTTGCTCATGTTGCTGGATGAGCCACTGTCTTCGCTAGATGCACCCCTGAGAAGAGAGATGCGACGTTTTATTCGGGAGCAGCTCTCAAAACAGTGCTTGACAACTATCCATGTTACACACGATGTGGAAGAGGCTATCGATTTGGGCGATGAAATCATCGTTATGCGCGATGGCAAAATGATCAGCAGAGGAATTATCAATGACTTTGAGAAAAAACCGGGCTCTGGCTGGCTTGCCAGATTTATGAACCTTGGCCTTGTGCTTCCAATAACAGAAATCTCGGCCTCAAAAGAGAGCCAACTCCTCAATATAATGACTTCCGAAGGAAACACGTTTCAAGTAAGTCGCAATTCGGTAAGCAATATCGATAAGGCATTGGAAAAAGCAATGTGCCTATATATCCCGTTTAGCGCTATAGAGATCTTTGGAAAAAACAACAACAGAAAGACAATGAAAGTCAAAATAGTCCGGCTCATCAGTGCAACTCCTCTGGCATCCAAACTGGTCTTGACGATTCCCGAAATGCAGGACTACTTTTTCGAGTTACCTACGCCTATATCCGACTTTTCAATGTCTTCTCAAGGAAAGGAAATTGAGATTTCAATAGATCAGGGTATGTGTCAAGTTCTTCCTGAAATACCATTATAAGCAGCATCGATGAGCCTTTTGATATCGATTGCACTCTCTTCCATCGAATGATTATCCTTCCAGGTGTATTGTATTCTTGCTGTACTCCTATAGAGCTCATAGCGCTGACGATAGATCTCTTCTATTTGTGATTCCCACTCATCCGAAAGAAGAAGCGGCCTTCGATGTCTTTGGTTTTGGAGTCTTCGCTTCAGTTCGGTTATCGATACATCCAACCAGATAGTAAGAAAGGAATCTCTTAGGATCAAGCGGTTAGAGTCGCGCAAGACTATGCCCCCGCCACAAGAAAGCACTAGGGAACTGAAACTCACAGCCATCAAGGCGAGCTGGTTTTGCTCCAAATCCCTAAAATGCTCTTCTCCAAAATCGCGGAAGATTGTTGGTATTGTGGTCTTTGTGTGCTCTTCGATAGCTCTATCCATATCAATGAAGTCAATTCCATAATTACTAGCAAGGAGAGAACCAATTTCGCTCTTCCCGGAGCCCATCATGCCAATCAACGCGATCTTCTTCATACTAAGCCAAGTACGTCATCAAAGATTCTTAGCCAATTCCCGCCGAGTATTTTCTGAGCTGCTGCATGATCATAACCATGGCTTCTCAGCGCCTCATAAAGAAGCGGAAACTCCCCTGAATCTTGAATCACCTTGCCGCCTTGCGGCATAAATCCGTCGAAATCAGAACCTATAGCACAGCTTTCGATACCCCCAACGCGCACAATATGATCGATATGAAGCAAGAATGCCTCTAGGCTACAGTCTCCGGGATCTTTTGTGACAAAACCGGGAACAAACACACAGCCAATAGCCCCACCATGATCAGCAATTGCTCTAATTTGGGAATCGCTCAAATTCCTCGGAATATCGAGAATATCCCGAGCATTCGCATGAGAAGCAATAAATGGACCAGTGGATATATCAACAACATCCCAGAAGCCTTCTTCGCCTAGATGTGCCACATCGATGATAACATGGATTTCCTCCATCTTCTCGACAAGCTCCTTGCCGAGATTGGTAAGACCATCACTTCCTTCGGCTTTTAGGCCTCGACCAAAAGCATTGCGCCTATTCCAGGTCAAACCAATAGCCCTAACTCCGCGCTGATAGAATATTTCTAAGTTCTCCAATGAATCGCCCAATGCTTCTGCCCCCTCTATCGAGAGCAAAGCACATACACTTTTTGTCTCCAGAGCCCTATATATGTCCGCGCTATTCCTCGCAAGAAAGAATTCTCTGGGGTCGAATCTTAAGAGAGACTCGAGCGAATCTATCATGGCCATGGCTTCCCTTGTAGCCTCAGAAAGCTGCGAATCCTCAAGAAAGATAGCCATTACCTGGCATGCCACATGACCTCTGGAAAGCTTTGGCAAGTCCAAATGCACCGAATTATTATCTGCAAAAAAATTCCGTGGATCTCTCTCTTCCTTATTCATACTGCGACCTACGATAGCCATGAGCGTATCGCAGTGTGCATCGATCACATAGAAATCCTCTTGATTATGGTTATTCGACATAACTAATCCTTTTGTTATTCTTTTAATTTTGAAATCTCATCTCGTATTAAAGCGGCTTGTTCGAATTCCAAATTCTTTGCATGTTCGAACATAAGCTTCTCAAGCTCTTTTATTAAGGATCTTCTTTGCTCTGGAACCAGCAAGTTATGGGTGCGCCTAAGCATCTCGATTTCGCCATGAGAAGCCTCGATTCTCTCCTGCTTATGGCGCTCGAGTATATCCTGGACCTTTTTGCTAATTGTCCTAGGAGTTATTCCATGTTCAAGGTTATAAGCTTGCTGCATTTTTCTTCTGCGTTCGGTCTCCATAATGGCATTTTTCATAGCTGGGCTCATGACATCGGCATACATTACTACAAGGCCTGCCGCGTTGCGCGCCGCTCTTCCTATGATCTGAATAAGACTTGTCTCTGAACGCAAGAAACCAATTTTATCGGCGTCGAGAATTGCAATAAATGATACTTCTGGAAGATCTATGCCTTCTCTTAAAAGGTTTATTCCTACCAGTACATCGAATTCTCCCGCACGCAACTGTGTTAGAATCTCAACACGCTCGATAGTCTCTACCTCTGAGTGTATATAGCGAACACGAAGACCAAGTTCACTCAGATAATCTGTCAACTCTTCGGCCATTTTCTTTGTCAGTGTTATTATGAGACTTCTTTCGCCTTGCCTGGCTCTTTCACGCACTCGCGCATAGATGTCTTCCATCTGGCCTTCAGTAGGATGAACAAGAATCTCCGGATCCACAAGCCCTGTAGGACGAATCACCTGCTCTGCCAGAGTCTTGGATCGTCGAAGTTCGGTCTCACCTGGTGTGGCGGAGACATAGATTGTCTGCGCTACTATCGACTCAAATTCATCGATTCTTAGGGGTCTATTATCAAGTGCACAGGGTAATCGAAAGCCATAATCGACAAGCGATAATTTTCTGCTATGATCGCCATTATACATAGCTCCAAGCTGAGGCAGCGTCACATGTGACTCATCGATAAAACAAATAAAATCCTTCGGAAAGTAATCGAGCAATACTCCAGGTCTTTCTCCTGGCTTGCGGTTTGACAGCGGCGCAGAATAATTCTCTATACCACTGCAATATCCCATTTCGCTAAGCATCTCTATATCGTATTCTGTTCGCGATTTTATGCGTTCTGCCTCGAGATACTTGCCATGAGCATTGAAGAATTGGTATCGCTCCTCTAATTCATTTCTTATGCTATCTACCGCCTTCTGTACCAAATCTTCTGGCATAACGAAATGCTTTGCCGGATAGATTATGGCTTCCTCTAACTCATTCGAGGCCTCACCAGTAAGCGGATCTAGGCGACGTATCCGCACAATAGTATCAAAATCCAGTTCGATTCGATAAGCCTCCTCCAGATAGGCGGGAAAAATCTCCAGGACATCCCCACGAATCCTGAATCGACCGCGCTCTAATACCATATCGTTTCGTTCATATTGGAGGCTAATGAGATTCCGCTTGATTTCATCTATATCGACTATTTGGCCTTTGTCTAGATACAATCTCATCTCCCGATAAAGATCTGGCGAACCCAATCCATATATGCAAGAGACGGTCGCGACAATCACTACATCTCTGCGCTCCATAAGCGAGGCGGTTGCAGAAAGTCTCATTCGATCAATCTCTTCATTGATATCAGAGTCTTTTTCGATATAGAGGTCCTTAGAAGGTACATAGGCTTCTGGCTGATAATAGTCATAATAGGAGACAAAATACTCAACGGCATTCTCTGGAAAAAATTCCTTGAACTCGCGGTATAGTTGGGCAGACAAGGTTTTGTTGTGTGAAATCACAAGGGCAGGTTTCTGAATAGCTTCTATGACTTTTGCCATAGTATATGTCTTTCCAGAACCTGTTACCCCCTTGAGTGTCAAATACTTCTCACCCCTCTTAATGGCGCTCGAAATAGTCTCGATTGCTTGAGCTTGATCGCCTGCTGGCTCAAAGGGGGACACAACTTTAAAGGGCTTCACCTCCTGCGCTCCGCAAGAATAACTACAGTGCTCATCCTTTTCGAACCACGATAGAATTCGACATTAACGCGCTGCCCAGGACTTGTATCTTCCAGCGCTGCATATAGTTCTGCAATTTTGGTGACAGGTTTGCCGTCTATACTCACGATAATATCTCCGCCTATGTAGAATACTGTCGATCTATAGCGCACTGCGGTTGTGCCTCCTTTGAGGCCAGCTTTTTCTGCATTGCCACCAGAAGTCACCGTCGACACGAGAAGCCCAGTCTCTACAGGTGCGGCTTTTCCACTCTGGCGTAGATAATTGACAAGATCCGGGAAAAGTTGGATTACCTGCATCTCGATCCAACCTCTCTTGACTTGGCCGTTCTTTATGAGCTGAGGAGCAATGCGAACTGCTGTATCTACTGGAATTGCAAAACCTATACCTACCGATCCTCCGGATGGCGAATAGATCATGGTATTTATTCCGATCATCTCTCCTTTCATATTGAATAGTGGACCTCCGGAGTTGCCAGGGTTGATAGATGCATCGGTTTGGATCATATTCTGAAGAATAGTTGTCTCGCTTTCCTGGATAGGACGCCCTAGGCCAGAGATAATTCCAGCTGTCAATGTCCTTTCGAGACCGAATGGGTTGCCTATTGCTAATACCTTCTGACCTACCTTAAGATCTTTCGATGTTCCAAAAGGAATAGGCTTCAGCTTTTTTCCTGGTTCCGGAGAAATCTTTATCACGGCCAAGTCGCTCTCGGGGTCTGTACCAATTAGCTTTGCTTCATAACGACTGCCATCTGCAAGGCTCACATAGAGCTTATATGCTCCTTCTACCACATGATTATTGGTGAGAATATAACCCTGCTCATCGATGATGCTCCCGGAACCAGATCCGCCACTCTGAGGCACAGGTTCCAGAAACCAGTTTATACCCAGCACTTCGGTGTTGATGTTGACCACAGATTCGTTGTACTTTTCATAGATTGTGATATTCTCGATCTCATCCGCACTATAACTGCTCATGCTCAGGGTTGAATTCGCCACCTGCAGAGAAAGACTTGCGGTCTTATCATCCTGAATACCTAGGCTAGTTATTTCTGGGATATACACCGCTCCATCGCCGTCTTGAGCTATTTTAGAAGCGACAGCCATAGTTGATTGGTTTTGATCAGATCTATCAAGAACAAATACTATGCCAGCAATTGAAAGAGCTGTCAAAGTCACGGAGACAACAATAACCAAACCTATCTGCGCCTTGGAATAGAGCCTCATTTGGAATACCTCCTTAATTCTCGCTTCTCCGCTTGAGTTATGGAATCAGCAAGCAAAGCGCTCTGTCCAAGAAATCTTAGATAAAGGTCAACTTTCCTTGTTTCGATTCTTCCTCACGAGCGAGCATGTATATATAATCAGACAACCTATTGAGTATGCGCAGCAAAACAGGCGAAACATGCTCTATTCTAGAAAGAGCGACTACGCGACGCTCCGCTCTGCGTGCAATTGTCCTCGCCAGATCTAGTGCCGCCGAACCCCCGGTCATTCCTGGCATGACGAAGCTCCTTATGGGAATGCGCATTTCAAGTTCATTGGTCTTGTCTTCAATTGTCTTTTCGTCATCTTCGTTGATAGGATTATCAAAAGGCATGCTCATAGATGCCAATTCCCCGGCTACTCTGAATAGAAGGCGCTGAATATACTCGATTGCGCAAAGAACATTGTCCTGCATGCAGAGATGACGTGCCATCCCGAGGGCTGATGAGAGTTCGTCGATTGTACCATATGCTTCTACTCTTGGCGAATCCTTGCCTATTCTCTCACCAGACCAGAGACCTGTTGTGCCCTCATCGCCTGTCTTGGTAATAATGCTCATATAGTTAAATTATACAGCCTAAGACCAACAATCAAGCTACTAGAGAGCTTTTTTATGCAGATTTAATGCCTTAAGATTAATGTAGCGCGATTTAAGGAAATAGACATGACTTCGGAGAATAGATACGTCCTTTATTTTCAAGTCAAAGGAACATGCCCTTACCTATCCAATAATCATTCCACTATGATGAACTTGCTGATTTTTCAGGATGAAGTTGACTCTCGATTATATAGTGCTTTGATATCGAATGGATGGAGAAGATATGGCAAAGAAATCTATCGAATGGAGTGCCCTGGCTGCAAGCTCTGTATTCCACTAAGAATCAAGGCTGAGTCAATTCAGCTTACGCTTTCTTTGAATAGGATTCTAAAAAAAAATAATGATATCATTATTATTTCAAATCCACCGGAATTCGATGAGGAGCATTTCAGACTATGGCAGCGCTATTCTATTTGGAAACACTCCATACCTCTCAAAGACCTCAAAGAAGACTCTTATAAAAACCTCTTGGAACCATGGAGTCTGATATTTGAGTATCGAGATAATAGTAAAGGCAGGAAACTGCTTGCAGTAAGCCATGTAGATCCTCTGGATGATGGATTGTCTTCTGTTTATTTCTCCTTTGAACCTGATGCAAGAGGACGGAGCTTAGGCTTTTTCTCAATCCTTGCTGAATCCTACCTGAGCAGTTTCGCAAAAAAGGCAAAACACCTTTTGTTGAATAAGGAAATAAAGGGAGAATCGGTTTCTCATTTCTATGAGAATAGAATACAGCACAAACTTGGACGTGATGATGCAAAAAGCCAAGCAGCTGACAATGATTCCGAAGATAAGCGCTATTATTACCTAGGCTTTTGGGTTCCCGGCGCCTCCAAAATGGATTATAAGGCGCGAATATCTCCCTTTGAAATAGCTATTGCCGATGAAAATATCGATGATCCGAATCCATGGAAGAGATTTCTATCTGAGAAAGAGGCCATTGCTTATCTCTCCAAGCAGAAATGGCCAGGGCTCTCGTTGACTATTCCATAGCCTCATGATAATTTATTGCAGCTTTTTTAAAGGATTATGGATGAAAGGACAACGAATGGCATCCGAAGAGAATGAAAAACAAGCAAAAACAGGCATTAAGAAATCCGGCGATAAAAAGGGCGATAATAAACAAACCAAGACCACTCTAAAGAAAACCATAAAGAACCCCTTTGTGTATATTGGCACGATAATCATTCTTGTGCTTACTATTATTGCATTCGTGCTTATTCCAAGCATTAGCTCAGGTACAGGTGCTGGCGCTAAGCTTCCTTCATTTGGATCGTGGAATGGCAATCCAATACAATATACCTCAGGATCTTATTTTGCCCAGCAGGTGTCGCAGATAAACGACTACCTTCGACAGCAGGGACTTGATGAAACGCAATCGCAGCTCTACGCCTATCAAGTGTGGCGTCTCGCGTTTCAAAACACAGTGATCCGCACGGCTATCCTAGATTCGGCAAAGCGATCTGGCATGAAGGTAAGCGAAGAGACAATTGATGAAGAAATTTCTAAGAATTCCCAATTCCAGGTAGACGGCAAGTTCTCATTGGAAAAATACAACAGCACTCCTGCTGCGACCCGCCTTTCTATTAGAAATAGTATCCGGGAAGATATGCTAATCCAAAACTACTACAACGACCTTATGTCTGCTTCCCCTTCCACTGCGGAAATCGAATTTGTAGCATCGATGGCAAAGCCACAACGCGCAATTCAGTATGTCAACATCTCCTATGCCGACTTCCCAGTGGAGGAAACGCTCGAATGGGCTAAGTCTCACGAGTCTCTTTTCAGGACGATTGGTCTGTCCAGGATTACCATTAGCACATCGGAAAAAGACGCAAAGAAAGTCCTATCCCAAATCAAGGAAAACAGCCTTTCTTTTGAAGACGCCGCAAAAAGCCACTCAAAGGATGTCTATGCGGATAAGGGTGGCGATATGGGTACAAAGACTTTCTACGATTTGAAAGGCGAATTCCTTGATGAAAAAGACGCAGAGAATCTCATGAGCCTCAAGAAGGGTGAAATTTCGCCGGTCTACAAACAAACCGGCAACACCTGGGCTTTTTACCGAATAAACAGCGAAGCGAAGGCTCCTGATTTCTCAAATCAATCCGTCCTAGACGAAGTCAAAAGCTATATTTTTGATAGAGAAAAGAGTGTGCTTGAATCTTGGGCTCTGGCAAAGGCAAATGAATTCAAAGCTGAAGTCATGAACGAATCCTTCGAATCTGCAGCAAAAAAAGTCGGACTCCAGGTAAAGCCAGCAGGTCCTTTTATACTCAATTACGGCAATCCAGGTTTCTATTTCTATGGTCAGCAAGTTAGCCTTTTTCAAGAGCCTTATCGCTCGCTGGATACCGATCTTGTTGGTGCTGTAGAGAACGAGACTTTCCTTACCACGCTTTTCTCAACACCCAAAGATGCAGTATCTGAACCCGTGCTCTTAGATGCTTCGGTAGTGGTCATGAAGGTCACGGAAGACAGAGAGGCAAGCGATCAGGAAACCTCTTATACAAAATTCTCTTATCCCTATTTTTTCCAGACCGCCATGGAGAACCATATTCGAAATTCCATTCTAACATCGGATAAATTTAAAGATAACTTCAATGCTACTTTTGCGAAGCTCTTTGTGTCTAATTAACTAAAGGTATTTCAGCACAAGGAATAAAAAAGGGGGCTGTCCATTTTTACTGAGAGCCCCCTTTCATCTATCCTCTTCCTCACTAGAGCGCAACACAGACAAAAATACTTCTTTCCCCAGCTCGACATTTCCGATGATCTTTAGTTTCTTCTTGCCCTCTTTTTGCTTCTCTAGCAGTTTTCTTTTGCGTGTTATATCCCCTCCATAGCATTTAGCAAGAACATCTTTTCGAACAGGATTGACTGTCTCTCTAGCTATTATCTGACTTCCGATGGATCCCTGAATAGGAATCTTGAATTGTTGGCGTGGAATATTGTTGCGCAAGCGCTCGCAGACAACCCTAGCCCGATCGTATGCATTTGGCCTATAAACAAGCATCGAAAGTGCATCAACGGGCTCTCCATTTATTAAGAAGTCCAATTTTACAAGGTCTGTAGGCCTATAACCTGTCACTACATAATCGAAACTGGCATATCCGCGCGATATAGACTTGAGTTTATCGTAGAAATCAAAGAGGACCTCTGCAAGAGGCATTTCAAATACGAGTTCTACGCGCCTTTCATCCAAATGCAGAAAAGATTGCTGACTTCCACGTTTGCTTACGCAGAGAGAAATTATATTGCCTATATAGTCTACGGGTGTAATTATCTCCGCTTTTATATAGGGCTCCTCTACGTTCTCAATGCGCGAGGGATCAGGATAGTCGCTTGGATTGTCGATATATAGGGTTGAGCCATCTTTGAGAATCACCTTATATCGAACTGACGGCGCAGTCATAATGATTGATTGATCATATTCGCGCTCAAGTCTCTCTTGAACAATCTCAAGATGTAACAGTCCTAGAAATCCACATCGAAAGCCAAATCCCAGGGCAAGTGAATGGTCTTTTTCAAATATAAGCGATGCATCGTTTAGTACGAGCTTTTCGAGACTATCTCTCAATTCCTCATAATCTGAAGAATCCATAGGATAAATTGAGCTGAATACAACTGGCTTTACTTCTCTAAATCCAGGCAATGCAGTATTACAAGGATTTTCATGATCTGTCAAAGTATCACCAACGCGTACTTCTTTTACGGTTTTTATACCTGCAATGCAGTAACCCACCTCGCCTGCAGAGAGCTCCATTGCTGGAGAAAGCGCCATTCTGAAATGCCCCACCTCCTCTACTTCATGGACCGCCCCTGTAGACATGAGCCTGATATGCATACCTTTCTTTATGGAACCTTCTTTTAGCCTAAGGTGTACGATAGCCCCTCTATATGGATCGTAATGCGAATCAAATATGAGAGCCTGAAGAGGATTTTCTGCTCCACCCTTGGGCGATGGAATCCTCTCTACAATCGCCTCGCAGAGCTCATCAATGCCGATTCCCAATTTGGCGGATACGGCAAGAGCGCTTTCTCCTTCCAAACCTAGATCTTTTGTGATCTGACCTCTTACGCCTTCGATATCGGCACTAGCCATATCAATCTTGTTTATGACCGGAATTATCTCCAAATCATGTTCTAAAGCCATGTACATATTCGAAAGCGTCTGCGCCTCGACGCCTTGTGTAGCATCGATGACCAGGACAGCTCCCTCACATGCGGCGATCGCCCTAGAGACTTCATAAGAGAAATCGACATGTCCAGGGGTATCGACAAGATTAAGCATATAAGTCTTTCCATTTTTGGCTACATAAGGAAGACTGATGGCCTGGCTCTTAATCGTTATGCCTCTCTCTCGTTCGATATCCATATTATCGAGCATCTGATCCTGGAATTTCCTTGAATCGATAAGGTGAGCCTTTTCGATAAATCTATCGGCAAGAGTACTTTTCCCATGATCTATATGCGCAATAATACAGAAATTGCGAATGAAGGCGGGCTCAATCATAGGCCAACTGTATACGAAACAAAGGCTTTTATCAACAGATTCTGATTTCCTTCCAAGGATTACCTACTGTCTCTATATCAAAAAATACCATTTCGGATATATAATACTTGAAATCTGGAGAACCTTAATGAATCTAGAAAATATTTCTATTATGAAAAAAGAAGGCATGCGAAAAGATCATGAAATTATGGTATATGCGCTATCCACCTGTATCTTTTGTAAGAGAGCATTAACCTTCCTCGATGTGAATCATTTTGCCTATAAATATCTTTATATCGATCTGGTTCCACTTGAATCAAAAAACGCGATTAAGAATGAGCTTACCCAGAGATTTAAAGAAAATGTCATCTTCCCTTTTATGGTAATAGATTCCAGAGAACATCTCATCGGATTCATTGAGACAGAATGGAAAATGGCATTAGGAGCATAAGTTCTGGATGAAAGACATCTATCTTGATTGGGCTGCAACAGCACCCCCCGATCCTGACATAATGCGCATTGCACTAGAATTCAGTCTTAAAGCATATGGAAACCCTTCAAGCAAGTATTGGCTTGGAAAAGAGGCTCGGCAAGCTCTCGAAGAATCGCGTTTGAGAGTCATGCGCTCCATGGGTGTTACAAAAGGGAGCCTTATTTTTACAAGCGGTGGAACTGAAGCAGATCACATTCCTATCTTTGCAATCCTTGAAAAGCTGAAACGAGCTAGTTCTGCAGAAAAACCCATGCACGCTATCATATCTTCGATCGAACACTCTGCAATTGAAGAGCAAATGCGCATTTTGGAGAGACTAGGACTTCAGGTTTCAAGGATCGATCCTGATTCGAAAGGACATATTGAAGCCGAACAAATCGAATCTAGAATTCGCAAAGAGACAGCCCTTATCTGCATCATGAATGTCAACAATGAAACAGGAGCTATTCAAAATATCAAGGCAATAGCGGAGAGTATCAAGGAGACTGTTCTCCAAAAGAAGATAAAAAAGCCCTGGCTCCATGTAGATGCTGTTCAAGCGCTTGGAAAATTATCAATTAGAGATCTTGAGGACTATGCGGATAGCTTTGCAATATCAGCACATAAAATTCGAGGACCAAAAGGAGTCGGCGGACTTTGGATTGCTCGACCTCTAGAAGCTTTTATCCGCGGCGGAGGACAAGAGTCTGGCATGAGGCCAGGTACCGAGAATCTGTTTGGCGCACTTGCCTTTTCTCTTGCCGCTGAAAAAGCGGCACTATCGATGCAGGAAAACCAAGAGAAAGCTATTGCACTTGAGAAGCGACTCTTAGATGGCATATCCAGCATTCCCAATACACTCGCACTTCCCGAACGAATTCCCCAGGACAAGGGCTTTGTCCCTTCGATAATATCAATGGCTTTCCCTGGTTTAGGTGGAGAAACTATGGTGCGAGCATTGTCGGATTGCCACATTGCTGTCTCTACTGGCTCAGCATGTATGTCGAACATCCATCTTGCAGAACGGAGAGTCTTGAAGGCCATGCTAGTGCCTGATGACATAGCTTTTTCATCAATTCGTGTCTCTACCGGACCATTGACAACCCCACAAGACATTGATTCTTTTCTGGAACAGGCTGAGGTCTTGTATCGAAGGCTCAAAACCTGATAATACAGGGGCTATGCATGATCTTTTCCTGATTAAACCGGGCGAAATCGAACTAAAATTGGGCAACAGACGCGAATTTACGCGCCGCTTGAAAGAACAGATAACCAAGAGGCTCAAGGGAATTCCATTTATTTTCGAGGAATATCCAGGCAGGTTTTTCCTGACTGTGGAAGAGAAAGATTCGGAATTGGCTCTATTCGTGCTTCAGCATTGCCCGGGGATAAATGGTGTTGCAAAAGCCATTAGGATAAAAAAGGATATAGATGAGATCTGCCAGGCCACAGTCGAATGTGCAAAGACAGAGATTTCGGCTGGCTCGCACAGTTTCAAAATAGAAGCCAGACGTTCAGACAAGAGTTTCCCTTTGGATTCCTACAAGATATGCGTTGTCGCCGGTAATAGCCTGCTCTCCGAATATCCGAAGCTCTCTGTAGATGTTCATAACCCAGATTTTATAATCAGGATTGAAATCCGAGAGCAAGCCTATGTCTATTCCAGGACCGTTGCAGGACCTAGAGGATTACCTGTAGGGAGCCAAGGCAAGGGTGTTCTGCTTCTCTCCGGAGGAATTGATTCACCGGTAGCGGGATACATGATGGCTTGTCGGGGTCTTGCACTCGAAAGCATTTATTTCCATAGCTATCCTTATACCTCTCCCGAGGCCCAGCAAAAAGTCGAACGCCTTGCCGCGCGCATCTCAATTTGGACAGGAGGCATGAATCTATGGATTGTACCATTTACGGATATTCAGCTTGCTATCGCTAAAGCATCTTATGAGGAGGCAAAAACATTGATGCTTCGGATGGCAATGATGCAAGTAGCCGATATAATTGCCCATCGCATAAACGCAAACTCTGTCGTAACCGGTGAAAGCCTTGGGCAAGTTGCAAGCCAAACAGCGGAAAACATGCGCTTATCTCAGAGCAAAACTTCCCTGCCTGTTTTGAGACCTCTGATCGGAATCGATAAAGAAGGGATCATTGCTATCGCTCGACAAATAGGCACATATGATATCTCAATCTTGCCTTATGAAGACTGCTGTGTCCTATTTAGCCCTAAGCACCCAATTCTTAAGCCTGATTTTGGCGAGCTGAGGAGCCATTTTGAATCGCTTGCTTTAGGTAATCTAATTGAATCGGCTGTCGATAATTCTGAAAGAAAATGCTTTGATTTCGCAGATGCGCTAAAATCTGGTATATAATAAAAAAGCCACCATGAATCTATGATGGCTCCATCTATATCCCCAAGGGGAATCGAACCCCTGTTGGCGGGTTGAAAACCCGCTGTCCTAACCTCTAGACGATGGGGACATTCCGACATAGGGCCTCTCTCGGGGCGAGAGTGCCGAACGGCAGTGAACCTATCAGAATTTCCAATACATGTCAATAAGCAAGGCTATAATTGAGATGCTATTAGAGGGCAAACTTGCATTCAATGAGAATTTATATGTCTTCTTTAGCAAGATGCTCCATGATTTTCTTCTGTAATTCCTGAGCTAGCTTGTTTTCGGGCATTATGCGCAATGCTAGTTCGCAATCGGCATGAGCTTGCGCATAATCGCCAAGCTGCCACCAACATAGAGCTCTTCTATATCGGGAAAAGAAATGATATGGGTGTATCTCAAGAGCCTTAGAAAAATCTTCTATTGCTTGTGGCAGCTCCTTTTGAATGCTCTTTACAACTCCGCGGTAGTATAGAGCCTTATAGCAGTTGGGATCGAGAATGAGACAGCTGGTAAAATCGGCTAGAGCTTGTTCATATTCGGATTGTGCAAAATAGGCCATGCCTCGATGTTTGTACACCACTGCTGCAAGCGATGCCTCGGGCTTTTTATCGAGAATCTTGGTATATATTGATATGGCACTATTGAAATCTGAGGCATTATGTGCGTTGAGAGCAGAGAGAAGCAGCATATCCATGTCAAGGCCATTCGATCGATTCGAAGCTGAGACCTGATTTTCATTTGGATAAGCTGTCTCTCTTTGTTCCATCATCTGGCCAGAAAATGAGGGAATAGGTTCTGTTATTTCTTCAGATATACCAAAGATTTCGGCTGTTTTCTGTTCTATTTTTCCATAGAATCCCTGGCGACGCTTTTTAAGCGCATCGCTCAGTCTTTTTTGATAATCCAGTATTTCCTGAAAAATTATGTCGGACAGGGTAAGTGTAGCGTTTAGGGCGGCTAGTTTCCTTTTCAAAGGCTCATCGAGAGGGGTGAATTCTGCCTTGTAGACAATTTCATGCTCTACCTCCGCCCACGCCTCCTGTAGAATGGTTCTCAACTGAATCTCCATTACATATCTTTCCAAGCCTTCACAGAGCGGAACAAGCTCATCGGGAATGCGAATCAACACATGGATTGATTCATACCCGAATTCCCGAACCGAACGGTCCTGTCCTTTGCGCTCGATTTCGACAACCTCATAGCGCTGGTCAAGAAGATGTACGGTCTCTTCCAAATCTCGCAAAAATGGACAAATAATTCGCATAGCAAGAACATCATTTATGGGCAAGGGGTCTTTATGCTCATCCCAAGCTTTCTTAAGGAATCTTATTTTTTTCGAAAAATAGGATTCGAAATCTTTGACCCTGCTCTTTATAGTTGGGTGTATTCCTTTATCCTGCAAAAGATTGGAGATGTCACTGACTGTCTTGGCTAGAGCTTCCTCATAGCCAGTCCGATGTTGATTGTAAAGCTTTTCCAAAAGAGTCTTGTTTGGAATATTCTCAAGATCATTCATGAGAATAAAGTTATCATGAAATATTTCTTTCGGCAAAGGAGGGATCAACATCATTGTTGTTTAAATTCCTGGCTTGCCTGTGCTGTGCATGGAGCCGCAGAGAATAGCATTGTGCACAGCCACATCGATTTTATTCAGAGATCGGCAAAATTCAATTCATCGCGCAAGAACACCATTTATGAAGAAATAGATATGAAAAGTACCTGGTATTGTCTCTTTAAGACTCTTTTCCAGAGCCCTCTTAAATGTCATATACTCTGAAGAGAAACTTGCAATATCTTGTGTTGAGAAATCCATAAACAGAGCGTTCTTCCCTTCAACTATTCGCAGCAGGGAAATATCCGTATCTGTCAGGATCTTAAGATCCCTGGAAAGAGGTCCAAGCAGAAGCTCTTCAACAGTAGCCTTGGCTTTTTCCTTTAGAGTCCCAATTGGCGCTATAGGACGCTTCTCCAGCCTCAATTCTCCTTTTTTCTTATCTGGGAAATAGAGACGCATGCTATTATATTGAAGCGTTGGCCCTTTCCATACGATGAATACAATGGCAAGAAAAATCACCAGGGCGATAATATAGCCTTGCTTATGGTCTTGTTCTTTAGATGGATTCATATCATTGCTCGAAATGTTCGATAAAGTCACAAACACCATTGTATATGGCATCCGCAATTTGTCTCAAGTAGCCAGCTTGGGACAAAAGAAGAGCCTCAGCCTTATTGGTCACAAAACCCACTTCAATCAAAATCGAAGGCATTTTTGCATTTCGCACTACAAACCACTCTTCAGCGCGGATCCCTCGCGCGGGGCTTCTATCACCGATTATCCTGTCCATTCTTTGATATACTTTCTGAGCTAGGATTATGCTCTCGGTAGTAAATTCTTCTTCAAGCATGATATTTATGATGGGAGCGATGTCCTCTCCTTTCTCTTTAGCGGTTCTTTCATCGACCACGGTACGTCGGTAATTGGGATTTAAGTACCAGACCTCAAAACCTTTCGTATTCTTGTTAAAAGAGGCATTGGCATGGATGGAAACATAGATTATAGCCTCAGTTTCTTCCAATTCTATCTTATTTGCTTTTTCGACCCGTTCCTCAAGAGTTGGATAAATGTCGCTCGAGCGGGTAAGAACAATCGTCTTTTCAGGATATCGAAGGCGCAATAGATCGGCGAGTCTAAGCGCGATACTGAGATTTACATCTTTTTCTTGAAGCTTGAAGTCCTCGAATTCTCCTATAGCCCCTGGATCTTTGCCGCCATGCCCTGGATCTATGACAATGGCTTTTACCAAATATCTTGATGATATTTGCGATTTTATTTCGAAGAATTCTTGAACTGTCCGTGCAAATTCCTCCTTGATTTGCAGAGATGTAGCCGATTCGTAAGGCGCGGGCACTTCTTTTACTATTGTCCAGTCGAGAAGCACGTATGGAACATCCATGGCAAAGCGCACACTGCGACCTTCTTTTGTAATGGTTCCGGCATGAACTAAAGGATCATATTCCAGGGTAGCCTTTAGCGAACAGGCTAGATCAGAAATGCTCATATCTTCTTGTTTTGTATCATTTGCACCAAATAATGGTAGAATGCATAGGGCAATCATGGCTAGCATGGCCAGAGTCTTGTACAAAATCTTTAAGCAAAATCTTTTCCTGGAGATTAAGACTAAGATCATATCCGGAAGGTTATGCATTTCAGCATAACAATAGCAGGAATAGGCTTGTCTGTCACCCCAAAGCAGTGTTTTCCGATGCGCTGGAGCAAACCAAACATAGAGAAACACAGAAAATCACTACAGGGATTATTGCATCGGAAGTCTCCATGATAAGAAATAAGATAAGAAAGAGCACCACTATATATTGTAGTATCATACTGCTATGATAGTATAGATAGTATAGCGCAGCTCAAGGAGAGAGAATATGAAAATAAAGCGCTTGTTTACCAGAGCAGGCTATGGCCCTTATGAGAAGATCAAATGGGAAAAGAGGAAAAGTGAGATCAAGAATCCCGATGGTTCTATTGTGTTTTCAACGGATTCTGTCATAGTGCCTTCATTCTGGAGCTCTATAGCAAGCGATATCCTAGCCCAAAAATACTATCGAAAAGCCGGAGTCCCCAAAGATAAGGCACTCGAATGGACGAAATTTGTCCCTGTCTCTCAGACAATCCTCTCTGAAGAGGATATGGTCGATGATGCCGAACACGATGCTCGGCAGGTATTCCATAGGCTTGCCTATACATGGTGCGACTGGGGACAAAAAGCGGGATACTTTGATTCCGAAGAAGATCGACAAGCCTTTTATGATGAGATCTGCTATATGCTAGCACATCAGATTGCGGCACCAAATAGTCCCCAATGGTTCAATACGGGGTTATTTTCTGTTTATGGCATCGAAGGACCCGCCCAGGGGCATTACTTTATAGATCCCGATTCCAATGAGATGGCAAAATCCGAATCAGCCTATGAGCGACCTCAGCCTCATGCTTGTTTCATTCTCGATGTAAAGGATGACTTGGTGAATGAAGGCGGAATTATGGACCTCGTAACAAAAGAGGCTCGTTTATTCAAATATGGTTCTGGTACAGGATCAAATTTCTCACGCTTAAGAGCTGCAAATGAGAAGCTTTCTGGAGGGGGTGTTTCATCGGGTCTTCTCTCGTTTCTAAAAATAGCCGATAGATCTGCCTCAGCCATTAAATCCGGTGGTACAACTAGACGCGCCGCTAAAATGGTTATCCTCGATGCAGACCACCCAGATGTTGAAGATTTTGTTCACTGGAAGGCCGAAGAGGAATATAAGGTCGCCTGCCTTGCGGCAGGCAGTGGCCTTTTGAATCATTATGCCCAGGCAATGATCTCTGCGATTGAAGACATGGGAGTTCAGGACGAAAACAGCTATCTGCCCGATCGAAATCTGCTCTTGGGTAAGGCAATAAGACAAGCGCTCGATGCAGGAATCCCTTCATCATGGATTCATCAGGTGCTGACCTATTATGCACAGACCGGTAGAACTCCTCGAATGCCACAATACAATACATCCTGGGAATCAGAAGCTTATAACACTGTTTCCGGCCAATCTTCTAATAATTCCGTAAGAGTTGATAACGATTTTATCAATGCAGTTATCAACGATCTAGATTGGAAACTGATAGCCCGTACTACGCGGAAGCCCTTCCGTGTAACCAAAGCGCGCGATCTCTGGAATGAAATTGCAGAATCAGCGTGGTTTTGTGCGGATCCTGGTCTGCAATTCCATACGACAATCAATGAATGGCATACTTGCTCCGCCGATGGCGAGATTCGCGCGTCTAATCCATGCTCTGAGTATATGTTCCTCGATGATACAGCCTGCAATCTGGCTTCTTTGAATTTGCTATCTTTTTATAATTTCGAAAAATGCAAATTTGATGAAGCAGCCTATCGCCATACGATTCGGATCTGGACACTTGTACTCGAAATTTCGGTTGTAATGGCGCAATTCCCATCTAAGGAGATCGCTAGAAATAGTTATGACTATCGGACCCTTGGATTGGGATACGCCAATCTAGGAAGCCTGCTCATGGTTATGGGTCTTCCTTATGATTCCGATAATGGAAGAGCTCTGGCAGCTGCTCTATCGGCAATTCTTACTGGTGAAGCTTATACCCAATCAGCTATTATGGCGAGAGAATTTGGGCCCTTTGCTCGTTATGAAGCTAATAGACAATCTATGCTTAGAGTGATCAGAAATCATAGGCATGCGGCATATGATGCCGCAAAGGAGCAATACGAGGCATTGAGTGTTTTCCCTAAGGGCTTAGATTCACGGTCATGCCCTACTAATCTTCTAAACGCAGCGCACGAATGTTGGGATGAAGCATTGAAGCTAGGAGAAAAGCATGGGTTTAGGAATGCTCAAGTGACCGCCATAGCACCAACCGGCACTATCGGACTCCTAATGGATTGCGATACTACAGGTATCGAACCCGATTTTGCGCTTGTCAAATTTAAAAAACTTGCTGGCGGAGGGTATTTCAAGATCATCAACACCTCGGTCCCTCCTGCTCTCCATGCGCTTGGCTATTCTGATAGCCAAATTAAGGAGATCATACAATATGCTCTGGGAAAGGGAACATTCGAAGGAGCACCGGGAATCTCCCGTCAGTCACTAATCGATAAGGGCATTCCAAATGACTCAATCGATAGAATCGAAAAGTCTCTTCAAAACGCAATCAGTCTGGATAGCTGCTTTTCTCCATCTATTGTTGGCTATGATGTTCTAGAAAAACTGGGAATATCGAAAGAGGAAGCTAATGCTCCTGGATTCAGCCTTCTATCTCGCTTAGGCTATGATGAAAAGCAAAAAAAAGAAGCTGAGATCTTTGCGTGTGGAACAATGGGTATGGAAGGCGCCCCTCATCTTAAATCAGAACACCTATCTGTCTTCGACACGGCAACGCCCTCTGGAAAGAAAGGCAGCCGCAGCATATCGTGGCAAGCGCATATAGCCATGATGGCAGCAGTGCAGCCATTCATCACGGGAGCCATCTCCAAGACCATCAACATGCCCAATAATGTGAGCATAGATGACATAAAAGGGGCATATTTGCTCGCTTGGAGATCTATGCTGAAATCCATCGCCATATATAGAGACGGATCAAAACTTTCTCAACCTCTTGCCGCTTTAACACCAGGATCAAATCTCATTGCCGATTCGATCATAGCTCTACAGTCTGATGAACTCACTTCAGAAGATATTTCTTCTCTGGAAATGGTTCCAACCGGCCTAGCTCATAAGAGTATCGAGCCTGAACTTCCTGGCCTTCCTGTTGCACCTCGCGGTGTCAGGAGAGCTCTTCCAAATAGAAGAAAGGGCTATACCCAGAAAGCAAAGATAGGGGGTCATTCCATCTTCCTTAGAACCGGCGAGTACGAAGATGGTAGCCTTGGGGAAATTTTCCTCGATATGCATAAGGAAGGTGCTGCTTTCAGGAGCATTTTGAATTCTTTTGCAATTGCCATATCCTTGGGTTTGCAATATGGGGTACCTCTTGAAGAATACATAGACGCCTTTACATTTACGAAATTCGAGCCAAACGGAATAGTCAGCGGGCATGATTATCTAAAAATGACGACAAGTGTCCTGGATTTTGTTTTCCGCGATCTCGCAATCTCCTATCTTCATCGTTATGATCTCGGACAGATCAAGCCCGAAGACCTCATTGCTACATCCACGCAATCGCTTTCCGCTAAGGTTCCTAACGCCTTTGAGAGTGGTAAAAAACACATTCCAATAAAAAAAGATACGGATATTATGCTCATCAGGGAAGCCAAGCAAAAAGGGTATGAAGGAGATGCCTGTCCTGTTTGTGGTAACCTTACGCTCATCAGAAATGGTACCTGCCTCAAATGTGAGACATGTGGATCCACCACCGGATGCAGCTGACTCTTAAGTGTAAGTCGATATTATGGATTATGACAGCCGCCTGATAAAGATTGCCATGACCGTCACGAACCCTCCTTAAACTGTATATGTATTAGTTATTATTTGGCAAATCTTGCAAAATTCTCAATAAAATAGCTTCAAGATCGCATCATTATTCATTTTAATGCTTATATTATAAAAAGTTATTATAATGTGACCTTATTGACTCTGATACGAAAATAGGCAAAAATGAATGCATGTCTTTGTCATTCATAAGGCAAAACAAAAGGAAGGAGCTTTGATGAAAAAGCGCAAGATAATAATCATCGGGGCAGCAGGAAGGGATTTTCACAACTTTAATGCTCGATATCGAGAAGATGAATCAACCGAGGTTGTAGCTTTTACGGCTGCGCAGATTCCAAATATCGACGGAAGAAGATATCCAGCTGCTCTTGCAGGACGACTTTACCCAGAAGGGATACCCATTTATTCCGAAAGCGAGCTTTCAGATCTAATTAGAAAATATGATGTAGATGAATGCGTATTCTCTTATTCCGATGTGCCCTACTCTCATGTCATGAAAATGTCGGCGATTGTGAATTCGGCCGGTGCTTCCTTTGCGCTGCTTGGCCCTAAGGAAACCCAACTAAAATCGAGCAAGCCCGTCATATCGGTTTGTGCAGTACGCACCGGCTCAGGCAAAAGTCAGACTTCGCGAAAAATCGTCCAAATGCTTATGAAGCGCGGGCTTAAAGTGGTTGCGATTCGCCATCCCATGCCTTATGGGGATCTTGTACAACAGAAAGTCCAGCGTTTTGCAACTATAGAAGATCTCGCCCATTATAGGTGTACTATTGAAGAGATGGAGGAATATGAGCCGCACATATCTCGTGGCAATGTCATCTATGCAGGAGTGGACTACGAGGCCATTCTTCGCCAGGCGGAGAAAGAAGCAGACGTAATTCTCTGGGATGGCGGAAATAATGACTTTTCGTTCTATATTCCAGATCTTCAAATAACGGTCGCAGATCCGCTGCGCGCTGGCAATGAAGTATCCTTTTACCCTGGCGAAGTCTGTCTAAGAACAGCTCACGTCATAATAATCAATAAAATCGATTCAAGCTCACCCGAGCAGATCCAGATAGTGAGAGAAAATATAGCACGGACAAATCCTTCTGCCACTGTCATCGAAGCGGCTAGCCCTATCATTGTGGATCGCCCCGAGCTCATCCGAGGCAAGCGAGTATTGTGTGTGGAAGATGGGCCCACTCTTACACATGGCATGATGAAATTTGGAGCTGGTGTGGTAGCAGCTCGAAAATTCCAAGCCTCACAGCTCATAGATCCCCGGCCATTCCTCAGTGGGGGATTAATACAGACATTCAATACTTATCCCGATATAGGGACTCTCCTTCCAGCAATGGGATATAGCGATATGCAGAAGCGAGATCTTGAAGATACCATAAATAGAACCGACTGCGACACTGTCATCATAGCAACTCCTATTGATTTGAACCGAATTATTCACATAAAAAAGCCAACCGTGCGAGTCGATTACGAACTTCAAGAGATAGGATTGCCTAATCTCGAGGAAGTGTTAGAGGATTTTTGCAAGAGAAAAGGCTTATCTTAATATAAATATAATAAGAATCTCCTCAAGGTAATGAGTTGATCCTACATGAAAATAAGAGGGGCTGCCCAGCTCGTTGGGCAGCCCCTCTTATGGTCTTGGACCTTAGCCAGCAATAATGGCTTCTGTCGGACAGGCCGCGGCACATGCTCCACAATCAATGCATGTCTCTGGGTCAATAAATCGAGCATTGTCCTTTTCGCTAATTGCGCTGACCGGGCATTCGCTTTCGCATGACCCACAATTCGTGCAAGCTTCCGTCACTCTGTACGCCATTTCAAACCTCTCTAAAAAGTAATATCATTCCTTGAAGGATGTTTTATTATTTTATCATCAAGCATCGAATATGGGAATGGGTTTTGGATTGTGTCCAGACTTGTTCGCAATTTGCTGCTAGAAAAATCATTGTGGAATAATATATAGAACAGGAATCTTCATTCAGATGAAACCTGGGCTATATCTTGGATTCCATTATATAGCTTCCATTCATTGCGGCATCGATCAGCCT
>JAAYWE010000161.1 GCA_012516755.1 Treponema sp. | reverse complement strand
TAATTTTCGAGTGTTGGAGCAAATATAAGAGACAGCTTGTCTGTCATTACTGTGTTTTCCGATTTTAGGGAAGTGACTAAAAGCCAGACTAAAGGAATGAGCCAGATTATTATTAAGCATAAGATAAGGAGCCTTACAAGAATATTAAGTGGCTTTTTCATAGTGCTTGATCCGGCTTTCTTAAAAATTGTAGAGAAGAGATAAGGAGAATAACCAAGAATAAAATGACCGACATGGCTGAAGCATACCCTAGCCTGAAATAATTGAAGCCTGTCTTGTAGACATATTGAACAAGAACTCTCGTGGTGCCATATGGACCTCCTCCCGTCATTACGTATACCTGTCCAAAAACCTTGAATGAAGCAATGACTTGGAGAATCAGAACAAGCAGAGAGGTGTCTTTGAGCAAAGGAATGGTTACCTTTATCAGAGTTGTAAAGCTCCCAGCACCATCTATTTTAGCCGCATCGTATATCTCATCTGGTATTTGCTTCATCCCTGCGGAAAACAAAATCATATTAAATCCAGCTGTCCACCATAATGTCGCAATGATTATCGATGTCATAGCGATGGACGGATCTGTGAGCCATCCAAGAGGCTCAAAAGAAAGCGATTTTAGTATCTGGTTAGCAAGACCATAATTTCTCTGAAATATCCATGCCCAAAGAGTGCCCACGACGGAGGTAGAAAGCATATAGGGTAGAAAGAAAACGGTTTCCGCAATTCTGCCAGTGCGAGTTGGTTGCATCGTGATAAGGGCCATTATAAAACCGACAATTATTATTAGAGGAGTCGAAATGCCTACAAATTGAAGGGTATGTGAGAATGATGAAAGGAATTCGGGATCATTGAATGCCTCCACATAATTTCTGAATCCGATAAACACTTTTGAGGATAGAATGTTCCAGTCAAAGAAACTTAGATAGACTCCGTATATTACTGGAAATACGAGGAAAGCGACGTAAATGGCCAAATAAGGCAGCGAGAATAGGACAATATCTCTTTTCTTGTGGTCGGCATAATGTGATGACATTCAAAGCTCCGGAATATATTTGAAAAGCAACGCTTGAAGAGGCAAAAGCCCCCTCAAGCGTCATATAGAAATATCGACTGTTTTACAAGAGCTATTTTTTCAAAATATCGTTGATCGCTTGCTCTAGCTTTGTCAAAGCTGTCTTTGCGTCTCTATTGAGAGCAATGGACTCCTCAAGTTGATCAGACATTACATCATAGCATTGAGGCCACTTGGGAGTTGCTGGGGTTGCGAATACATATTTAGCTGCATCTGCATAATCGGCTCTGTGTGGCAAGGACTTGAATTCTTTTGTATTGACGGCGGTTTTTCTTGTAGGCACATGGCCAGCTTTTGCCCAGAGATATCCATGATTGGTCATCCAGTCTATGAATTTCATTGCGCCGATGATCTTTTTCTCATCAACCGACTTCTGCGCTGGTATAGCAAATGTATGGGATCCTGCCCAGGCGGCATTCTTACCAAATAATGCCGGGAATTTTACTGCCACAAAATTGAGGTTAGGCTGTTGCTCGAAAAGACCAGTGACCCACACGCCATTGAAATGGATAGCTGCTTTTCCAAGTCTGAAATCAGCTACAGAAGAATCATAATCATAACCTTTTGGGGTCAATTTGTATTTATTTACAATGTCCGATAACGCTTGATATGCTTTGATACCAGCCTCGTTGTTGAAATTGGCTTTCGTGTTGTCGGCATTAAAAACATACACACCCTGCTCCATCAGCATAGAAAGGAACATCCTGGTAAGAGTGTAGGCCTTATAGGTTGCCGTCGTATTGTCTGCAGCTATACCTATTGCTCCTGTCTTGTTTTGGATTGTTTCGGCCGTGCTGATTAGCTCGGATAGCGATTCGGGCAGTTTTGTAATTCCGGCTTTAGAAAACAAGTCCATATTGCAGTACATAATAATAGGATGGACATCTAGCGGGATAGCGTATAATTTGTTGTTTATTTTGCAGTTATTTAAAGGAGCTTCCTCGAATGTAGATAGATCGATACCCGCTTTTTGAACATAAGTATCGAGAGGAAGCAATACACCGCTAGGAACGAATGTGCTCAGGCGATCTTGGTGCATGACGACGACATCCGGTGCGGTTTTGGCAGCAAGGGCCGCGGTTAGTTTTGTATAGTAATCATCGAACTTGACTGTATCGGTCTTCATTACTATCTCATTCTGAGATGCATTGAATTCCTTGATCATTGCATCGAAGAATTCACCATCTCCTCCTGTAAAAAGAGACCAGAATGTGATTTCCAACGGCTTTTGTCCACTTTGGGCGGTGACGGCTGTAGTGCCTACTAGCAAGAGCAATGTAATTGCCAGACCTGCTATTTTTTTCATAAAAACCTCCTCAAATTTGAACCTTAAGGTTCATGCACTAGCGTTGTTTCCCGATATACAATTCGGGATTCCAATACTTTTTTTGTATATGGAGCCTTGGGATTTTCAATGTGATCGAGCAAAGCCCTGAAAGCCATATTTCCCATTGTCTTTTTGGGTATACTCACAGAACTCAGGCTGAGATACAAATATTTCGAAAAATTGAGATCGTCAAAGCCTATTACTTCAACTTCTTTGGGGACTTTTATGCCATTTTCTTTAAGTGCTCTCAAGGCACCGAGTGCAAGCAGATCGTTGAATGCAAAGATTGCTGATATATGTTTTTCACTTCTTATCAATGAACTGACTTCGTGGTATCCATCTTCCAAATGCCCTTTTGTTTCAATTATCATATCTTCTTTTAGAGGCGTATTGGTTTCGATATGGGCATCCCTAAAGGCAGCCATTCTGTCCACAGAACTACTTACACAAGAAGGGCCAGCAAGGTGAACAATATCTCTATGGCCATTTTTTATAAAATAAAGCGTTGCTTCTTTTGCTTTTTCATATTCATCGGATATGACCGAATGATCTTCCAAGCCAGGGAGCCATCTGCCAACTATAATATAGGGTATGCTTAGAGACTTTAGATAATCGCAGTTGCCGTATTGCTGCAAAACCGGCATCAAAAGAAGACCATCGACCTGTTTTCCTAAGAGGATTTTGATTGCTTCTCGTTCGCGCTCAGGCGATTCTTCGGTATTGGTCAATAGTATATGGTATCCAAATTGCCTTGCGGTATTCTCTATTCCCAGAATTACTTCAGCAAAGAAGGGATTCGAAGAATCCGCGGAGATTACTCCGATTGTATTTGTTTTTCCTGTCCTCAAACTCTTAGCAACATTGTTGTTGACATATCCAAGTTCCGATGCGAGAGTCCGAATCTTTTCCTTAGTCTTAGGGTTTACATCGCTCTTGTCGCGCAATGCTCGAGAGACGGTATTGATTGAATATCCACTTGCAGCAGCGAGCTGCTTCAAAGAAGCTGACATAATATTAACGTTAATGTAAACCCACAATGCAAATCTGTCAATATTAAATATCTAGATATTATTTTTCCGTTATTTTAGAAAATCAATAGAATATTGTGGCATTATGAGTCATTTTCCCCAGATAAATTCATGATAGATTATGATAACGTTAATATTCGCTGCTTCTTTGACGATATGATTTATTATGATTTTGCTTTGTCGATGATTATTTCCTCTAGCCTTCCCTCGTCCAACTCGAGCAGCTCCCAGGCCAGGTCCAAATACTCAGCTGTAAAGCGATGGCGAAAGTAGGCTGGGTTGGGAGGTTTATATAGACGAACCCGGTCGAGGCCATCGGCGTCTTTTAGGAGAGCAGGCAATGACCCTGGAGGGAAAGGGGGTATGGGGTCGGGCTTGGAATGCGCTTCTATTGCATCGGCTATTGCAGTCCATTCTGACTCAGGAAGCCTAAAGCCAAGGAGATAGCGCTCGGCAATCGGGCGCTTTGTGTTTTTTGCCCATAGCCCGTGTTCCGTGCAAAAGCTATCGTGTTTGCGGGCAAGGTCGTGTATGAGTGCCGCAGCCATTAGATCGCGATATAAGTTGCGAGAGCTAAATAAGCCTTCTAGTTTAGCACGCAGATATAACTCATTGGCTAGGATCATGACTCTAAGCGTATGCATTTTGCCATGAAGGCTACTTGGGTGATCGAACCAAGCCGGATCGATGCGAAAGCTCTTCGGCAGAGCCCACTCTTGGGTGAGTTGTTCCATAGGAATTATGATAGCATAGATTTGCCATAGTTGCTGCCGCAGTCTTAAGTTGTCTGTCAATTTTGGAGGCGGATATCTGGTCGTTCGCTATTATGTTGATTGGACTTTAGTCTCTTGATCTCTATAAGACTGATAGGAACTTTTCGGTTCGGGAATTAGATTGCGTAGCTCCTCGGCTATGGCGTAGGCGCAATCGCCAATTTTCTCTATATGGCGGATTAGGTCGATATAGAGAAGCTCGGCTCTGACATCTGCGCCGCGATCGAGGCGATAGCGGGCGGTTTTTTTTAGGCGTCTTTTATAGTCATCTATTCTATCTTCCATCTCTGAGGCGATTTTGAGCTCTTCCTGATTTATTCCGACATTGAGTCGTTCCGCAATGAAATCCAAGAATTCATCTACGAGCTCTCCAAAAGGATCAAGCGCTGCGACCGATTCAGGATCAAATTCCAGTTTTTTGTCATGCTTTTTCTTTATTATGAATGCAATGCTTAAGCATTCATCGGTCATGTTTTCAAGTTCAGAGACAATTCGCAGCTTGATATTAACTCGTTCGCGTGTACGCTCTGAGAGATCCATGCTTGTAATAGAGAGCAGATACTTCGTTAATCCTTCGTGCATAGAGTCTGCGTAGTTCTCTTTTGCGATGAACCATTCGATTTCCGCATCCATATCGACGCTCGTAGCATTTGCGGTATCAGGGCTCGCCTTTGATTCATTAGTCAGCTTTTCGGTGAATAGCGATCGACTCCTGTCGAACATCATGCGCGCGAGGGTCACCATTTCCGAAATTTCCTTGCGAGCGCGGATGAGCGAGAGTTCGGGCGTGGCCATGAGGGTTTTTGGCAGATAGAACGTGCGGAGTTCC
>JAAYWE010000160.1 GCA_012516755.1 Treponema sp. | reverse complement strand
GGTCGCTTCCCGCATGTGGCCAATCTCACCTATACGCTCGATGCGTCGAAACCAGCAGGTGATCGGGTTTCGAATATTATGATAGGAGGCGAGCCAGTAGATCCCGAGAAGGAATACACGATCGCGACGCTGAACTTTATCTTCAATGGTGGAGATGATTATAGAATGCTCATAGGTAAGGCCCAGAACGACTATCCAACTGACGCTGAAGTCTTTATGTCCTATATCAAATATCTTGGCACCATAACAAACGACAATATTGTATTCAAGAAATAGGGAAAGCATAAAGAGGCATTTTACGCATTCCTATCAGCTGATATGATGTCTTGATTGGATTTAGGGAGGCTATCCGAAGATTTGGGTGGCCTCCCATTTTATGGATCCTGATATCCTGATTATCTAGAATACGATGGAAGCTGGCCTTTGGCAAATCCTTCTGAGCAGCGCCTTTAGGCTCACTTATTTGATCTTTGCGGTAAGCTTACCAAGCAGAGCAACATAGGCTACCGAGGTTGCAAAGGAAAGGATAGTTCCTATCCATGGTCCAAGCGATGGAAAGGTCAAACCTGCTATCCATGCATATATAATGATATTGCTCGAAGAAAGGATGAGTATCTTACCAGTGGCTCGTGCAAAGTCCGCTCCCTGGCTCAATGTGAAAATAACGAGGGTACTAGAAAGCACAGCTGGAAAAGTTGCTAAAATGCCAGTCATATAGGGCGGCGCAAATTGCGCTATCGTCACGGCTCCGGCCACGACCGTTCCGGCAAAAAGAGCCCTTAAAAGAATTTGCTTCCAGGAAAAAGTCGTTTCCTTGTGCGGAACTGAGCGGATATGCAAAACCCCCTCTGCAAGAATAAAGCATAAGGCAGTCACTAGGACATATAGACCGATCGCGCCCGCCATTCCAAGAGGTGGAATCAATTTTATAAATACATAGGCCGTTATTGCCCATACAATCAAGCTGATAGTAAGGGCTTTACTCAGCCCTTTTCTTGCCATCAGGATAAAAACGAATGTAAAGAGGGTATCGATGGTCATCCCGACAGGGATACCTTTAGTTGTGGCAGCCGCATACTCCGGCCCCATTGTAAGTGCCATAAATATGAGCGATAGAAGGATACTGGATGGTAGATTAGTAATCAGCCCCGCTCTCTTACTGCCAAGCTTTTCTCCAAGGAGTGTAGCCCCGGAAATCCACACACCCGCCAGTACAAAGGAAAGGGCAATTTCCAAGACAGATCTGGATATAACTACACCTCCATTCTATATGCTATATCGTTCTCGGATAGCTTGCTCGACATCATCGCGGGTGCCCAAAAATGGCCCCAGAGTTTCCATTTTGAGGCTTGTCAGCGCCGCTGCCCAGAGGGTAGCCGCTTTTGGTGGCATAAAGATGCGCGCGCTAAGGTAAGAGGATAGACAAGTGTCTCCTCGGCCACTTCTTCCTTCCATTGTTTTTGGCAGAAATGGTGCTTCGAAGAAAGATCCTTCAGCATAGACCACCACGCCACCTCCGTGTGTCAGAACGAACTCCGGAACATCAAATCTAGCGAGAATACGGGCAGCTTCATACAGATCTCTAGTTCCTGTCAATATCTCCGCCTCTACGACATCTGCTTTGAATACATCTACTAGAGAGAGGACTTCTCTTTTCTCAGGCCAGTCCGAGTCATATGCAAGCTGACCATCTCGTACGACTCGCACAAATCCCTGTGCATCGAGACCTATACGCGCGTTTTTGGCCTTGATCGCCTTTAGGACCTCTAGACTCACTTCGCCTCGGATTGAAGCGCCGATAGACCAGATTGGTGCTGAAACCGATTCGATATCCGAAGGCTCGAAAGGCTGAGCTATAGAAGTAACCGAAAGAATGCGCTCGTCAGGGTTATTCGATGGATAGAATAGTCTAAGGCATGTCGATTTTGGAGTAGCAATGGCTTTAACCCTTACGCCTCGTTCTATGAGTGGGCTAAAGCTGGGAAAATCTTCCTCTGCCAGGCGTGTTATGGCTGCTACCTTCAATCCCATGGCAGCCGCTGCGGCAGCGCCATAGTAGTACGCTCCGCCATTTACAATGCGTGAACCATTTTTATCAACGATTCTGTCCTTTGTGTACTGACCCAAGAATGCAATATCGAACTGTTCTGTATAGATCATTGTTGTTCCTTGTCTTCGGGCGGTAGAAGCCTTACAGATTCAAAGTCGATCAAAACGCCAACATTGTCTCCCTCCTCGAAGATAGAGGATGCCTCTGGGTTGTAGCTCTCTATAAGCAAGGGGCCATTTTCTGTAGCAACCTCATAACGCGCGATATTGCCGAAGTAAGTGAAGCGATCTACACAGCCCTTGAGAGGGATTTCATTTTCAACATTAGCGAGCGATATAAGCCTCAAAGCCTCGGGCCTCGCTACCAATAGCGCACTACCGCTATTCGGCCTTACCCTGCCGGCCCTCGGCACTATAAAAGTCTTGCCTCCAATATCGATCCGTGCGGATTCGCCATCGGTGCCCAGCACCTCGACCTCGAGAAAATTCGCTTTGCCCATAAAGTCCGCAACGAATCTCGACTGCGGAAAGGCATAGATTTCGCGAGGTGTTCCAACCTGTTGAATCCGACCTTCCTTCATAATCACGACTCTATCGGATATAGCCATTGCTTCGCCCTGGTCATGAGTCACATAGAGGCTTGTAATTCCTAGCCTTTTCTGCAGTTTTCGAAGTTCATCGCGCATATATTCTCGAAGTTTGGCATCGAGGTTCGAGAGCGGTTCATCGAAAAGAAGCACACTGGGTTCTATCACTATAGCGCGGGCCAGGGCAATTCTCTGTTGTTGACCGCCGGACACTTGGCTCGGGTAGCGCTTGGCCATAGTTGTTAGCTGCATGAGATCTAGCGCACGCTCAGTACGCTCGCGAATCTCCCTGGCTGGCAGCTTTTGTACCCGTAGTCCATAGGCCACATTCTCATAGATCGTTAGATGCGGAAACAGGGCATAGCTCTGAAAGACCATGGATAGCCCGCGCTTGTTGGGCGGAATCTTGGCTACATCCTTATCCCCTATAAGAATCGAGCCAGAAGTAGGGTACTCGAAGCCTGCTATCATTCTGAGCGTCGTTGTCTTACCACAGCCCGATGGACCAAGAATCGTCACCAGTTCGCCGGTTTTGACTTCCAGATTGACATCATCGACAGCCAAAACCTCGCCAGAGCCATCGAGACTTTTGAACCTCTTTGTTAGATCAATAAGAGACACATTGGAACTTCTTGCACTGAAATCACGCTCGCTCACTGCTGCCTCCACTTGCTGAAGGACCGCCTCGACCCAGGAAGCCCACCAAAAGGTTGAGCACGCCGATAGCAACAACGATAAAAAGTATCATGACTATAATATAGGCCGCGGCATCCGAATACTTGCTCGATTCGAAAAGAGAAAAAATGCTGATTGTAGCCAAATTCCAGCGCGGCGAGATAAGAAAGATTACTGTGCTCACCGCTGTCATGGCGCGAACGAATGAGTATACAAGGCCGGAAAAAAATGCCTGCTTGAGCATCGGTAAGCTTATGCGCCGAAAAGTAACAGCCCCTGTAGCGCCGAGTATTGTCGAAGCCTCCTCGATCGATCTATCGATCTGCAAGAGCGTCGAAGTTCCTGCTTCAATTCCCACAGGCATATTTCTGAATGCAAATGCCATTATTAGCAAAAAAGCCGATCCTGTCCACATAAATGGTTTGTCATTGAATGCGAGAATATACCCAATTCCCACAACGGTTCCAGGGACCGCAAAAGTCAGCATGGAGATAAACTCCATTGCTCGTCTGCCGGGGAATTCCTTGCGCACAACCAGGAAAGCAATGATCATTCCAAGAAGCCCAGCAATCGGCGTAGACGCCATGGCGAGCACAACGGAATTTCTCAGCGGAATCCAACCGAGAGTCATTACGTATTTGAAGTGCGCCCAGGTAAAGCTAAAGTTTATGCCCCAGACCTTGACAAAAGCGCCCACGAGAACCGTTCCATAGAACAAGAGAATAACCAGCGCAACCAGCATGCAGAATGCAAAGAGGGGCCATATCATCTTAGGATCCTTGCTCTGCTGCTGCGATACAGTGGGTTTTCCCGTGACTGTTACAAAAGACTTGCCCGATAGCCAATATTTCTGCAACAGAAAGGCGATCAGGGTCGGTATGAGTAGCAAGAGCGCCATCAAAGAACCGCCTCTCATATCGTACATGCCTGTAATGGTTCTGTACGCCTCTACAGCAAGAGTGGAGAAACTTCCCGAAATGACCGCTGGATTGCTGAAATCCTCCATGGATTGAATGAACACAAGCAAAAAAGAGCTGAGGATACCCGGCACCGAAAGCGGCAAAGTTACAGTTCGGAAAATTCGAGCCTTAGAGGCACCAAGATTCAGTGCTGCATCTTCCACCGCTGGATTTAATTTCGAAAGAGTGCCGGTCAGCGTAAGGTAGGCTATCGGAAAAAAAGAAATTGTCTGGACAACAACAAGGCTATGCATTCCATAGACATTTGCGTCTTCGATGCCTAAAAGCCTGCGAGTTATCAGCCCATTTCGCCCAAAAAGAAAGATCATCGATAGAGAAAGAATAAAAGGCGGAGAGATTATGGGGATAGTCGCTATTGTCTTGAAAAATCCCTTCAGTGGCATATCTACACGAGTCAGGGCATATGCAAAGACATATCCAATGATAGTTGCGAGAATACCTGTCGTAATACCCAACATCATAGAATTCTTGAGCGGTTGGAGATATGAGCGAGATTTTAACATATCCCAAGCGGCTTGAAAACTCAAATTGCCATCATTATCCGTTACACTATATGCAAATATCTTGCATAGGGGAAATATTATAAAAAGAAAAAGCCCTACGAATACCAGGATTACTAGAAATAAAAGTACCGGATCACGCACAAGATGCGCTACCGAAAGGCGAGTGTTTTCTCTCATTAAAATCTCAGGTTCCTTTGGAATGAAGATTGTGCAGTCATATCGCTTTTGCACAAGAGGTGCGCAAAGAAAATTTCGCGCACCTCCATAAATGCTCAATCTACCTGATCAATTCTACTTCAGGTTGCTTGCCGCCGCGACTACTTTATTGAATTGCTCGATTAGGCGATTTCTGTTCTGACCAGCCCATATGGGATCATAGTCGATGACCTTGAGACTGTCGACCGAAATTGAGCCCTTGGGTGGAGTTGCCTGTGAATTTACCGGTATTCTAAAGGATTTAGAAGTCTCGAAGAGGTCTTGCCCGCGCTTTGACAACATCCAGTCGATAAATCGTTTGCCATTTGATGTTTCTTTTGATGGGCCATTCTTTATCAGCGCCATGCAGCCAATTTCGTAACCTGTGCCATCTTTAGGGAAGGATAGGGCAACAGGGTAGCCTTCGAATGCCGGTTTGAGGCCATCATGAGAGAATGTGATTCCAATGGCCGCTTCTCCGAGGCCTACATCCATAGGAGGAGTCGTCCCCGATTTGGTATACTGACGAATATTCTGATTGAGAGCGGAAAAGTATTTCCAGGTGGCTTCTTCACCACGCATCTGGACAATAGTTGCAAGGATTGTATAGGAAGTTCCTGAAGTGCTTGGGTGAGCCATCGAGATTTGACCCTTGAATTCGGGCTTCAAGAGATCATCCCAAGAGGTAGGGTAGGCCAAGCCTTTCTTCTTGAACCAATCGGTGTTGCATGCAAAGCCAATTGCTCCCACATAGAAGGGATTTGCATAGCCCTTTACGTCCCAGTACACCTTCGGAATGTTTACAAGTTCAGGAGACTGATAGGCTTCGAGGAGACCCTCGGAGATTGCGGGTACAAAGTTGTCGTAGGAACCGCCAAACCAGACGGTAGCCTGGGGATTGTTCTTTTCCGCTCTTACACGAGCAAGCAGCTCGCCAGCAGAGAGTCTGACATATTGGATCTTGATTCCAGTATCTTTTTCGAACTGGCTGAAATATGTCGGGAGCTCGGATTCCGGCAGAGCCGTATAAACGGTTAGTGACTTGTAATCTGGTGTTGCCTGCGCGCTTGTTGACATCAAGGGCAATAGGCAGAACAGCATTAGTACCGATAGAAAGATCTTGCGCATAGATTGCCTCCTTTCAAGTTCCTCGTCTATTATAGAACAATATTATAGATCAAATTTAGCAAAATGCAACTGAAATCGTTTGCAGGATGGCAGGATGGTAAGAACTATTTTATATATTTGCTGTACAGAGGCAAAGGAGATCCGTAAGAGGAGATTCTATAAAGAAGAATCCTGGAAGGAGAAAGATAATGCAATACGATATAACTATGATGGGTCATATTTCAAAAGATATAATAATCGACGAGTCTGGGAATGAAAGCAAGCTTTATGGTGGAGCACTTCTGTATTCATCAATCGCTGCTGCGCGAGCCGGAGCCCATGTACTCGCCATAACTAAGGCCGCTCCGGAGGATTTTTGCGCATTAGATATAGCCAAGGAGCACAGCGGCATACAAATCATAGCTATCCAGAGCCCCAAAACGACATCGATTCGCAATGTATTTCTGTCTGCGGATCATGAACGAAGAGAGACCTGTCTCTTATCTCGGGCAGAATCATTCTCGGCGGCTGATATCCCTTTGAACGCAGAGACGAAGATAATCGATCTGGCAGGACTATTTGTAGGCGAATTGCCTGATAATCTAATAGAAGAGCTTGCACCCCGTGGGGCTATTGCGGTCGATGCCCAGGGTCTTCTTCGCGAGGCTCAGCCCGATGGCAGGATGCTGTTTCGCGATTGGAATAACAAACATCGCTATATGCCTTTTGTGAGCTACTTCAAAGCCGATGCCGCGGAAGCGGAGATCCTCACAGGTCTTACCGACAGAGAAGAAGCCGCAAAGAAAATAGCGGCCTGGGGCAGAGACTCAGAGGGCAAGGAACCAGAAGTCATGATCACATATAATACCGAAGTCATCGTTTTTGTGGATGGAAAGATCTATCGTGCCCCATATACGCCTTCGAATCTCTCGGGAAGAACGGGGCGGGGCGACACCACCTTTGCTGCCTATCTTGCCTGGCGCCTCAGCCACGATCCACATGAATCGGTCCGATTTGCAGCGGCTCTTTGCTCAATAAAAATGGAAAAGCCCGGGCCTTTCTCCGGAACGCTCGAAGATGTGTTTGCGCGTATGTAAATAGCCGATATCTCTTGCACCTTGCCGCTCTATATTCTTTGATGGGCTTTTCGCCAGCGCTCCAGCATTCGCAAGGCTCGGTCCGCTGCGCGAAAAGTTGGAATCCCTCGTTTTTCGAGCTCCGCGGAAAAAGGATCGTAGAGCGGACCAGAATCGACAATGGCAATAAAAGGCTTATCCATTTCGCTCGATAATCTGCCGAGCCGTTCGGGAAGCGAATTAGGTCTGAGGATATCTTCGCCATGAGATAATGGGCCGCCTGCAAGCGTATTCAACTTAGCGGTGAGGGGGATTATTCCCACAATGCAGAGATCGGTTTCGGGGTCCATAAGTACTGTTCTAACCGCCCTTTCATAGGCGTCGTCGTCCGCCATTGGGGTGAGATCGAGTGGGTTGTGGATATCTACTATTTCCGATATATGCGCATCCTTATAAATCACTTCAAGCTCGGTTTTTGTCCTTTCACTAAAATGAGATAAAACCATCTCCCCCAGATTGTCTGCAATCGCAACGCACTCATAGCCGCCGTTGGAGACGGCTGCGAGCCTTCTACCTTTTGCTCTTTTACCATCGAGCAGGGTAAATAATGTGATCGCGTCGTCAAATTCGTCCAGACTGTCGCAAACAACCGCGCCGGCTTGAGAAAAGAGTTGCCAAGTAACAGGATAGTCTCCCGCAATGCTTGCAGTATGACTCGCTGCCGCACCCGCTCCTGCTCGAGTCCTGCCTCCTCGGTATAGAATAACATTGCGACCGGACATGGTAATCTCTTTGGTCGCTTCGAGTGCCTTCTGTCCATCCAGTGGCTTAAAACCTTCAGAATAGACCGCAAATACATGGAGTTCGTTATCTTGAGCCAGATAATCCAGATAATCTCCGACTGTTAGGTCCATCTGGTTGCCAATGGTTATTGCATATTTTGCATTGATGTTGGGATGCTTAGAGATGCGCGTTATGGCAAATGCGCCTGACTGTGAGATCAGCGCAAGTGGCTCGATCTTGCCCTTGGGCATGGGTAGCTTGTATTCAGGTATGAAGAGGGTGTTGTATTTACCGGGAACCGAGCGTATACCAAGGCAGTTGCCACCATTTATCAGGGGTCCCTTTCCCTCGGCGCGTGCTTCCGCCAAAGCACGATTCATATCCGCAACTATGGATTCTGAGCCTTGCTTTTCTTCCAGCCCTCCGGGAATTAGGAGAACCGACCATGCTTTGTCGTATCGCGCAATGTCGGCAAGCGTGCTGGGAATACCAAGCGCTGGAATAACCACAACAAAGAGATCTATTTTCTCAGGCAGAGATTGAACATCCGGAACACATTGGCAACCATCGATCCATTGAGCACCTGGCTTTATGATATAGATCCTAGATTTATCGAAGTTATTTTCAAGGAGATTACGGAGAATAATACGGCCATTGTTGATTGTCTTTTCAGATACACCAATGATAGCCACGCTAGAAGGCTCGAGAATGTGCTTTATCTGGTTGACTGGCCGAATATGCTGAGCGAAATTGATAGGAAAACCCTCGGAATCGCGCACAAGGCTCTGAATAAGGTTCTGTGAAGAACTCTGCGCAGAGCCATTTGCTGGCGCGTTCTCTGCAAACTCTTTTAGCGTTGCCAGGCAGTCCAGTGCTACAAGCTCCCCGGTTTTTGAAAGCACCATTGGATTGACCTCGAATTCGCTTATGCCTGCGGCCGAAAGGGCATCTGCGGCATCGATAAAGCGCTGGATTGCTTCGATGAGACTCTTTTCTTCCAACTCTGGCCTTGTATTTCTTAGGCCAGCACATAAGAGCCCATATATTACATTGTTTCTTAGAAGCGATTCGAGCACTGCCATGTCATTGATTCTTGGAGAGAGAAAAAGGTTTGCCATACCGGGCTTGAATTTCGATGCGAGATACTCGGTATAAATACCACCAGGGCCGAAAGTCACAATAGGGCCAAAGTCAGGCGTAAAACGATAACCAAGAATCATCTCATGACCAAGCTTCGGTTCGAAAGCTATGAACTCATTGATAGTAAATCCATCGCGAGGCACATTCTTGAATCGAGCTTCCATTCTATCGAGCGAATCGGCAATTGCGGTAGCCGTGTTATCGACAATCTCGATGCCTTGTACTTCGGTCTTATGAAGAACCTTAGAACTAATGACCTTGATTACAGCTTTGGAGCCGGGGAAAGGGCTTTGCAGAGGAGCATCCATTGCTCCTTCAGCTCCTATTTTCTCCAGAAACTCATTTGCCGACTGCACAATCCAACGCCGGGGCGTCTGTACACCCATTGCCGCCAGAATGGACATTCCTTCGAGCTCCGTAAGCGCTTCCCTATGCTCGCTTTGGGCTTGGGATATTATGCGCTTTATCTTGTCGCGAAGCTCCTTTGCCGATTGACTCAGGCGACAGCCGCCTTGAGCATATTGAGTTGTCGCCTGATCTTTGGTCTTTTGGGTCTTTTGTCTTTCAACCATGATATAGCGCTCTCCCTGCTTCAAAAGCCTTTAGATTGGCTTGTACAACCGATTCGCCTTTTCTTGAAAAGAGCTCGATTATCTCCTTCTCGATGGCATCAGGAGAAATGGGCAAAAGATCCATAGCGGCACCGATCAGTACGAGGTTTGCAGTTCGAACATTTCCCGATTTCCGCGCTATGGCTTCAGCATCGATAAGCCGTACTCGAGCGATTTTGCGGATTTCTGCCAACACGGTATCCAGATCGGGGTAATCAGGAATGTTGAGAACGGGTGCAGTGGCTGAGACAATAATACCATTAGAGGGGGAAATCCACGAAAGATGACGGAGCGCTTCCAGGGGCTCTAGAGCAAACATAATATCTGCTTTGCCCTTGGAAATCGTGGGACTATAGATCTCCTTGTCTGCAATGCGCAGGTGAGCCAAAACTTCACCTCCGCGCTGAGACATCCCATGTATTTCGGATTGCTTAACCTGAAATCCAGCGGCCATTGCGGCGCGGGCTATTATGATCGACGCAGAAAGCCCGCCCTGGCCTCCGACGCTGCAGAGAATTATATCGCAGGTCATGATCTCCTCGCTTTCTTTAGCCATTCGATGCATTCTCGGAACATTATGATTACAGACACACCATCATAACTTAGCTCTTCGCGAATGATCTCAACATTAGCATCCAATGCACGACGATGTGCCTCGAGAACACGGATATGCTCCCTTTCAACACCAAAACCTTCGAGAAGCTTTGGGAGTTGTTGGCTTGGACTGATTGTGGGCTGGGCTCCGGTCATGCCAGTAGTGCCATTGTCCAAGATCATCAAGGTCATCGGACTATGGTGCTGCACCGCATCGAGCAAGTTTGTAAGGCCTGAATGATAAAAAGTCGAATCGCCTATTACGGCTATGGAGCGCTTGTTTCCAACACAGCCTGCACCGCGCGCCATACCCACCGAAGCGCCCATGTCTACGCAGGACTCTATGATATTCCAAGGTTGCTGTGCACCAAGAGCATAGCAACCGATATCCGAAAAGACAAAGAATTCTGCCTCTCCTTCGAGAGCCTTCTTGAGCGCTGTATAGGAATCGGCATGTGGACAACCCTGACAGAATTGGGGTGGACGGCTAGGAAGCTCGATCTCTGAGTGCAGGCTGGAGGAGACTAAAGGAAGTCCAAGAGCTATTCGCACCGAATCTGAGCTCAACTCGCCCGCTAGAGGCAATTCTCCCGTCATTTTCCCCAAAATCGGTATGGGTGCTCCGAATATGCCTCGCATTTCGCGCTCAATGTAAGGGTAGCCCTCTTCGATTACCAGAATTTGCGACACATGCGCAGCAAGCGCTCTAACCTTTGATTCGCCTTCCGAAACCTCTATTGGATATCGGCCTAAGTGTAGGTGTGAAGGCGGCTCGCCGCCATGAGCCACGGTCCAGTCTCCCTCATTTTCCTTATAATACGCCAGAGCCAGCCCACAGGTCACCACACCAAGTTCCTTCGATCGCAGCTCAAGGCGGCTCGCCTTTTCTCCATCTACCTTGAAGGCGGGTTGTTTTGCTAGCAAGGCCAACCACTGCTTTCGCGCCGAAGCAGGCAATAGGGTCCAAGAAAAACGATCGGTGGTCTTGCCACGGTTGCAGATAGGCACTGAAGGCGCTGTCTGCACCAGACCTCGGGCATGCGCAAGCCTTGTCACTATGCGAACCATCACCGGCACCTCATGCGCCTCCGAATAGTCGAATGCTGCTCGCACCATATCGTAGGCTTCCTGCTGATCCGATGGTTCAAAACAAGGAATGCGAGCAAAATCTGCCAAAAGTCTCGAGTCTTGTTCATTTTGGCTGGAATGCATACCTGGATCGTCGGCCACTATGACAACGAGCCCCCCATTTATTCTAACGAGTGCAGAATTCACAAAAGGATCCATCGCAACATTGAGTCCAACATGCTTCATAGAAACCATGGTGCGCCTACCCGCGAAGGATACGCCTAGTGCGGACTCGTATGCAGTCTTCTCATTAGTGCACCATTGGGCTACAGGCCGGAAGTCTCTCGCACCAATGCTTTCATCATTGTCTGTGTTGCTTATGCATTCCTGCAAATATTCCATTATCTCAGTTGCCGGTGTTCCTGGATACGCAAAGGCCGCTGTAATTCCCGAATCCATCGCGGCCTGTGCTATCGCTTCATCTCCAGAAAGAAGGACCTTTTGTGACATTTCCGAACTCCTTATTCATCCAGTCAGACAACAATCCAAGAAAATAAAAAAAAGCGCAGGAACAAACCTGCGCCAACAATCTCTCTGTCTAATCAAAGTATAGCTCATACTCCTGTGGAACAGGCGCGTTATACACATATGAGGCTTCTTTTTCCTTGTGCGCTATCCAGGTTTCGACAAGCTCCTCGGAAAACGCGGCCGAAAGATAACCATGATCCTTCTTGAGCCCGGCTAACACATCAAAAAGCCCAGTTGGGAAGACATGCCGAGCCGAAGTTGTTTCGCGCGCAAAGCCTAGAGCTACGGGATCGAGTCTGTTATTTATCCCATCGAGACCGGCGAGAAGCATTGCGGATAAAAAATAATATACATTTGCCGTGGCATCCCCTGTGCGAAACTCTATGCGAGCTTCTCCCTTTCCTAGATAGCCAGGAATTCGAACCGCTGCTGCCCTCGACCCATGGGCAAAGGTTGCGCTAACCGGCGCCTCATAACCTGGTACGAGCCTTCGATATGAATTAGTGGAAGGATTGGAAAAAGCCAGGAGAGAGCCCGTGAGAGCATGGCTCAAGAGTCCTGCCGTGTATGACAGTCCTTCCCTGGAAAGTCCATACAGCTCTTCACCTGGGAAAATTGAAGCTCCAAGCTTTTCTATGAATTGATGCACATGCATGCCGCTGCCCGCAACCTTATACATGGGCTTGGGCATAAAAGTGACCTTTAGCCCCAGCTCATCCGCCTCGCTGCGTAGAATCCATTTAGCCAAGGATACGGCATCTCCTGCCTTCAGCATCGAAATAAAATCCAGCTCGATCTCGAGTTGCGCAGCAACCACTTCGTGGTGATGGTATTTGACAGGAATGCCGACATCGATCATCGTCTTTACCGCACGATTTCGCAAAAGCTGATACCTATCCTCCGGCGCCATACGATGATACCCTTGGGAAAGCCCAATCCATGGCGTATCGCTATACTCCTCGCCAATGCCCTCCGAACTCTCGACGAAGTAGTAGGAATGATCCGTAGCCGTCGAATAGTGCACTTCTTCGAAAACATAGAATTCAAGCTCTACGAGCATCTTGATATCATTGCCTATTCCAGATTCCATCAGAGCCG
>JAAYWE010000159.1 GCA_012516755.1 Treponema sp. | reverse complement strand
GAGCATCCTCTTCATATTCCAAGGAGAGTCTATGATACTCACGATGAAGCTCATCCCAGCTACGGATACACCCTGTCTCTATGCGATCGATTAGATCTTCAAGCTTGGAATGGCTCACAAGGAAACCTCCCATGTTATCCCATTCGATTTCTGGAGGTTCTCTAAGCAAAGCCCTATACTGCTGGCTATTCTCCGCCTTCTCGAATTCCTTGTTTTCTCGTTCTGGACATCGCAATAGCCCGCTCAAAATCTCATCTGATCCGGCAAGCTTATCCATCTTGTCTAATTCTGTTAAAAGGACGGGCAGGAGCGTTGTCACAGAAAACCAGAGCAACATTTCACGATAGGAAGTTCTTGCTGTGCATGGCTTTAGAACGATTTGTTGTCTTTTGGAATTCTCAAAGCCCTCTACATGGACTTCAAAAGGCAGCGGGTCATTTTGTTTGGCAAGGATGAGAGCGCCCAGGTTGTGAATATCTGAGATATTTGTGTTATGAATATCAAGATTCTGCATATAAGGCCTTTGTGCGGACTTGTTCTTCTTCTTTTCTTCGTTTTCTGCCTTTGATTCTTGGCTCGACTGCGATCTGAGCTTGCTCACAAGTTCGAGGATTTTGTAGCCGAATAGCCTTCGATTTTCCTCGTTGTCGACCAGCGATTCTATGGCTGCTTTTCCGGTGGCGCATTCAAGAATCGCGAGGCCTGCAAGAATTTCGGTCATTGTGTCCGGCGCAAAAGGAGAATAGATAAAGCGGATGCTCTTATCGATTCTCTTATCGCGCTCCTTGAATTTCTTTTCATTTCTCATGAGCGCATAGGTATTGGAATGCCACCACCAGGCGGGAGCCAATACAAGCCTGCCCTCGGTCTCATCGTTATCCACGAGGCAGAAGGGAAAACGAATATCGAGCTCGTGCTTATAGTCACTCTTCGAAAGAAGGCAGAACGAAGCAAAGCGCGATGAGTGTTTCACGGAAGTGCAAAGCCCCGGCCAAAAACCTCGCCCTGCATCGATTTCTCCATCGGGTGCGCGCGAATTATGGTTTGAGCCGATCGTAGCGCCCGCGGCGAGATTGCTCTGGCCTTTTATGAGGCTTGCTATCAAGAAACTCGTGTTATGATGCTGCTCATGGGCTGGAAAAATGAGGTTATTGAGAATCTCGCAGCAGGATACGGTGCTGTTCTCGCCAAGGACGGAGTGAATTAGTCTTGCTCCATATTTCAAGGCTGAGTTATCGCACATGACAAATCGCACCGCCTTGCATCCATAGAATACGCGGCAGCCATAGCCTAGAATGCCATTTACGAGCTCTACACCTTCGCCAATCTGAGTCGGTGCTTGACTCTTGGAATTGATGGTGAGGTTTTTCAGCTTGTTTGAGCCCTTTATATAAGCGCTTTCTCCGATATAGGTATCTTTGATGATGCGATTGTGTTTGAGCACGCTGTCACGGCCGATAACTCCGTATCTACCCAGCCTGCGATCGAATTTCGTGTTGGTCATCCATGCAAAACGCTCCATAAGAGTATCTCTATCGCGAAATTTCGCCCAGAGCCAGGCATCCGCAGGAAGCATTCCATTGAATGGATAGATCCAGCGACCACCATTCTCATTCATAACATCGAGCGTTATTCGGACCGACTCATCTTCGCTTTCCATTATAATGCCATTGCCAAATTTGGCGTGATTAGAGACTTGCAATTCCGCATTGTTGATGAGAATACAGTGATCATCGATGATATAGTGTGAAAGATAGGCACAATCCGAAATGGCACAATTGTCCCCAATATCGCAGGCAATAACCAGCGAGTTGTATATTCCGGTTGCAGTGGAGAAGTCATGGTGTTCCAAGGTGACAGGCTCAAGGCGGGAAATCCGAATAAGCCCGAAGAATATGTTATTCCTCAAAAGCTCGGGATAAAATGGATCCCGCACAAGAAACAAAGACCAGTCCCTGCATGTGTTATTGTTTCTTATAAGCACTTCTAATTCGGTGGCTGAAAGTGGTCTGAAAGATGCGGGCTCCTTACTAAGAGTTCTAAGCTGTTCATCGCGTAGATAGTATTCATTTTCGCCGGGAGGCAGATATCGAGATGGAATGAAGTCTTCTCCCACTCTTTTGTTTTCGAGAATCCTAATATCATTTGCCATGTTTCAAGTATGAAATACTCTTTGTTCTTGTGCAACTGGACGAATAGACCATCGAGCGAAAAATTAGAGCTTCTCTTATCCCCCTTGACCATTTCATGCCTTTTCGTCATGGTATTGCCATGGATTTTGTCGATTCCGCCAGAGTAGACACTCTCGTAACCGAATCCGAGAAAAAGGTCTTTGAGATTTTCGAATCGATGGTAAAATCCACAGGGCAAGAACGAAAGAAATCCGCGCTGGCTCTGGCAAACCTTTTAGGAAACCCAGGGGAATTCAGTTTCTACATCGATTGTACAGAAGATCAACGCCTAATACGTGTGTTTCATCTTTTGCGCGTATTTCGAGAAAACATGACACTTCTAATAAATAAGACCTGGGCAGATGGAAGCCAGAACACCACACAAGAACTACTGCTTGGGGAGCTTGCCCGGTTCATCGAAGAATATAGGGATTTTCGTATTGTCTCGGCTTTTCGTACCTTTGTAGGAATTGCTCGCCAGATCCCATCTCTCTTATTTGGATCTCTCGGAAAGGCGAATGATTTTCTCGAATATGCATTTCGTATAGATCCGAAATTTGGTCTTTTCTTCTGGTATATAGGCGAAATCGAGCTTCAGTTGAGGAATATTGAGAACTTGCCGGAACACAGGGAGCTTTTCGATCTTGAGGTTCTAATTGGAGCCTTTGTGCTTTCCTGTTTCTAGTTTTCTTCTTTGCTGCATAAGATTCGGAATACGTTCCATAAAAAGGCCTCCAGAGAATCAAGACTCGGCTTGAGGTCTTTGATGTCCATAGGTTTTTCTCCTTGCTTACAAGCGTATCTTATTGGAAGAAGACAATATCCAGAAACCAGACTCTTTAGTTCACTTTCACTCAGCAGCGCTAGCCCGCAGGAAGGATCAAAGAGAAGAATTCCCGCCGATTCGGCGTCCTCTTCAGCATCTAATTTTGCATCAATAATCAGGACAAAGTGAGAAAATCGGCCGCGGATATGAAGGATCAGGGGAGTATCTAAGGATTCAACGAGCCGATGAAGGACTCCAGGAGAAAACTTGAATGCCATTGAATCGATTCCCTGCCTTGCAAGAATTGCCTTGATATCAGCTAGAGAAATTGGTGATGCCTTTCTATAAGTCTGGGCTAGCGCTTGGTCATTTTCAAATGCTGGAATATATAAATTTGCATATGTTTCTCTCTCTAGCGCCTGATCCTCGAAGCCTGCCAAATAGG
>JAAYWE010000019.1 GCA_012516755.1 Treponema sp. | reverse complement strand
CCAATCTATAAGAGCATGCCATATTCCGATGTTTTTGCGAAAGACTTCGAGAACGCGAAAATTGTCTATGTTGGCAAGGCAAGCGCGCGACTTTCTACCTTGCTGAGCGAGACCATTCAGAATGTGATGGTTGGAGGTGTCGATCCAAAGGTGGCCTTAGAAAAATTGCGCAAAAGCGCTCAGGAAGCTCTCGATTCTGCCGATTAAATTTGTTCTTCGTCCAGAGACCAAAATGAAAGGGCATTGATGATGGAAGATCGCCGAAATCCACTAGAGACCAAACGCAACAGATGGGGCTGGATTTTCGTAGCGCCGGGAATATTATTCTTTTCCGCCTTCTCGCTATATCCAATTCTATATGCAATCTGGACTAGCTTTCATAACAAGAAATTGCTTTCACTCAAACCACCAAAATTCATCGGTTTACAGAATTGGATATCGGTTCTGAGTTCGCAAGATTTTTGGAATTCTGTACGAGCTTCGGCTGTGTTCTGTGTGGGCGTCTTTGTTCCGGTGTTTTTGGGATCCTTGCTGTTTGCGCTTTTAATCTCGAGCCGCAAAAAAGGCAAGCGATTCTACCAGATGGCACTTTATTCCCCGGCTATTCTATCTTCTGTCGTCACGGCAAGCGTGTGGCTGCTCATATTCGATCCTCGCGGCCTTGCAAATCAATTTCTCAACACCCTATTGGGCACGCCGGGGATTGATCACAAGTGGCTTGCGGACGCCGCGATGGTTCAACTATCGACAATCCTCGTCTATGTATGGAAGCAGATTGGATACTATACCATACTTTTTGGAACAGGAATCGGAAAGATTCCCTCTAGCGTTGTAGAGGCCTCAATGATCGATGGGGCAAACAGCTGGCAGCGATTAACTCGAATAACCCTGCCTTTATTGAGGCCCACTATGGCGCTGGTGTCGGTTATGATCTTCATTTCGAGCCTTAAGACTTTTTCCACTCAATATCTTTTTAACCAACATGGTGCCCCTCTGGCGCCAATCAATGTACTGACCCTAAATATCTACCGTACGGCGCTCTCAGATCAAAATCTCGGTAAGGCAAGCGTAATGAGCCTTTTCCTTTTCTTCATTCTATTGGTTCTTTCATGGCTCCAGGTAAAAGCAGGGGGTCAAGGGGAGGAACTCGAATGAAACGCGAAGCCTCCGGTTCGAGCACTCTTTGGAACGCGGTCCGCTATAAAACCGGGAGCCTCTTTGCGACCATAATTCTCATAATGGCATGTTCTGCAGCGCTTCTTCCGTTTGCTTTCATGTTCAGCGCTTCTCTTATGCCTGGCCATGATGTTACAACCATCCCTTATCGCTGGATTCCGGAGACACCACTTTGGTCGAATTATCTGCGTGCTCTCAAAGGATCCGACGGAAGCTGGATATACCTACGGAATATTGCCAATTCCTTCATTGTAGCTTCATCGGTAGCTTTATCATCCGTGATTCTCGCCTCACTTACTGGCTATGGATTGGCTAAATTCCATTTCAAAGGAAGAAATATAGTATTTATGGGAATTATGGCGACTATGATGATTCCTTTCGAGACCGTAATGATTCCGCTTTACTTGACCGCGGTTAAATTTGGCCTTCAGAATCGACTGATCGGACTCATACTTCCTTTCCTTACGAGCGCTTTCGGAGTATTCCTTATGCGCCAGTTCCTGTTGGGTTTTCCGGATGAACTGCTAGATGCGGCGCGCATAGATGGCTGCTCCGAGTTTCAAATATACAGATCTATAGTATTCCGCAATGCAACACCGGCTATTGCCACATTGGCAATTCTCGCCTTTCGCGGACAGTGGGATAATCTGATTTGGCCTCTTTTAATAATACAAAAGGAAGAGCTCAAGACCATACCCCTCTATATAGTACTCTTCACATCAGAGCTTAGCACCGACGAGGGCGCCATGATGGCCGTAGCGGTCATTGCGGCATTGCCTGTTTTTCTGCTTTTCTTTACCATGTCCAAGTATTTCTTGAGCGGCGCTGGAGTCTATACCGGGAGCAAAACATGATCGACCTCTATATTTTCGACGAAGGAGGGGTTCTAATACGGAACCATATGATTATGGGCGATGTAGCGGCTGCCCTGGGATTGGATATGGCCACTTTCCTCGATTTTATTGCACCTGATATAAAATCACTCTCAAGAGGGTCGATAGACAGTGCCGAGTTCTGGCGAAGGTTTTCTGATCGCACAGGGATCAGGCCTTCCGAGAATTATCTAAAGACGTTATTCAGACCGCTCCCCGATGAAGACACTTTCTCATTAGTCGATGAATTGTCAAAGAAAGCCAGGGTAGTATGCGGAACTAACACAATCGATAGTCACCACGAAATCAATATCCAGCTTGGATTATATAGTCCATTCCATGCGGTATACGCATCTCATATTATAGGTCACATAAAACCTGAGCCAGAGTTCTGGCAACATATTCTCGAAGCGGAAGGAGTACCTGCCGAGCGCACTTTCTTTACCGACGATAGCGAAGAGAATATAAAGGCCGCCTCTAGTCTCGGCATTCAAGCCGTTCACTATATCGATGCAGACCATCTAAGGCAAGCGCTCTTAGAGCTTGGAGCGCCTATCGATCGACTTTTCGGTGAAATCGGTGCGCCTGTCCATAAGGCCGATGCGCCTATCGTTGCGCCTCCATCTTGAATTATCTGAAATTCCTTATTGAATGCATTAGCTCCTGCAATTAGAATAGTCTAGTCTTGATAATGCCCTAGCATAAAAGAAAAAAACTTGCGAGGTCCCTGATGGATAACCAATGGATTTTTGGCATAGATGGCGGAGGTACATCGACAAGACTGAGGATAGAAAGCCTGGAAGGCAAGATGCTGTACCAGGCTGAAAGCCTCAGCATGAACCCCAGATCAGTCGGATGGAACGGCTCCAGAAAAACGCTCGATGATCTTTTTTCAGGAATGTACAAGAGTATCAATCTCTCCGCCGACAACTGCATTTCAGGTTTTGCTGGTGTAGCTGGCATAGACAGAGAAGCAGATACAGGCATGATGCGAAGCATCATTCGAGAAGCCGGAAATCTGGGTTTCGATACTCTCATAGAAGTAAAGAATGATTCTATCCCCGCCCTTGCTGGAGCCTTCGGAGAACTTCGAGGGATTCTCCTCATCGCGGGAACCGGATCTATTGCGGTGGGAGCCGATAGTGTAGGTCGAATCATCCGATCCGGAGGATGGGGTCATATCCTTGGAGATGAGGGATCGGCTTACTGGGTCGGACTTCGCGCTCTAAATGCAGCAATTCGATTCCAGGATAGAAGGGGGCCTCAAACCGATTTGCTTGGCAGAGCCCTTGCCTATTTTGGCGAAAAAGAGGCCTTTTCCCTTATTCCAGCCATCTACGAGGATTTCGACAAGGCGAAAATCGCGGCGTTTGCCAGGATTGTGGCAGAAGAACAAGATCGAGGCGACGAAACAGCAAGGCAAATATTCATCGAAGCCGCAGAAGAACTAGCCTTGCTTGCAACTTCCATTGCTATCCGACTCGGAGAAGCGACCATCGGCGGAAAGATAGCCTTTTCAGGAGGTTTTATCACGAACAATGAACGCCTATGGCGCGATACGGAAGCGCGAATACTCTCCACATTGCCGCGCCACCGCGTTGTGGTGCCTCAAGCCGACGCAACAACCGGTGCCTGCATCTTGGCGCGCTCAATAGCAAATCAAAGCCGCCTTTACTAGATCTTGCTTATGAGCCACTGGATGCCAAATATACACCCGCAATTGCAAGGCAGGCTCCCGCAACCTGCATGGCGCTGAGGCGCTCTCCTAGAAAAACAAAGGAAGCAGTCACAGATACTACCGGAATGAGATTGATAAACACGCTCGATCTTCCCGGCCCTAGCTCATCCAGCACGATTATATAGAGCCAATAACCTATAGCCGAGCCAAACACAGCCAGAAATGTAGCGTTTAGGAGTACTGAAGTTGAAAACCCAGTCCAGGATTGCTGTTCGGCAAGCGCAAAAGGCATGCAACCCAGGGCACCTATCACCATCTGCCAGAACGTTATTGTCAACATAGGATAGCGCCCGGATAGCGGCTTAGTCATAAATCCATAGGCCACCCAAGAAAGAACTGCTCCTAGCATAAAAAAATAACCAGACATAGATGTCGAAGCATTCTCCGATCGCATCACGATTAGCGCTACGCCTACAAAAGAGAGTACTATTCCCAGCATTACCGGGCGACGAGGCCGAATCTTGAATGCAATCATCTCCGCAAGAAGCGTGACAACAGGAATAGTCCCTACTATGAGCGACGATTCTGACGCAGTGAGCCGCATTATGCCATTGTTCTCGAAGTAGTAATACAAAGTTACACCGGAAAAAGCGCTCAGTGAGAGCATCGGAACATCTCTCCATGCAATTCGAAACCTGGTCCGGGTCAATATCATTATCAAGGCCAGCAAAAGCGAAGCAATTACAAATCGAAATAGAGGAAGACTCATGGGCCCAAATTCGCGCAGAGCTACTTTGATCGAAAGAAATGTCAAACCCCAAATTACAGCAACAATAACGCCAAAAAACGATGCTTTGAACCTTTTGGTTTCCATGACGAACCATGCTATCGGTATAGGCAATCTCTGTCCATGGGTGGTACTTCTTATGTTATAATCAAAAACATGAATGAAGTGATCATCGATGGTTGTTCGCTTTCTATTTCCGATGTTGTTGCTGTTGCTCGCCACAAACTTCCGGTTCGACTCGATCCGGATGCCGAATTGCGTATGCAAGCATCCAGAGAAGTTGTGGAGTTTGCAGTCAAGAAAAAACAAGTAAAATATGGCATAACAACTGGTTTTGGCAAATTTTGCGATGTCATTATTTCTGAAGAAGACAATGCGCAGCTTCAAAAAAACTTGATAATGAGCCATGCTTGCGGCCAAGGCGAACCATTTGCGCCTGAGATAGTGAGAGCCATGATGGTGCTTAGGGCAAACGCTCTTGCGGTGGGGAATAGCGGTGTAAGACCAATGATCGTACACCGCATACTTCAGCTCATAAACGAAGATATCGTGCCTATTGTGCCCGAAAAAGGCTCTCTTGGCGCTTCCGGAGACTTAGCTCCGCTGGCGCACATTGCACTCGTGCTAATCGGAATGGGAGAAGCCCTTTATAAAGGCACAAGGATGGCTGGGGCTCTTGCTTTAGCAGAAGCCCACGTGCAACCACTCGTCCTGGAAGCAAAAGAAGGACTTGCCCTTATCAATGGAACCCAGGCTATGGCCGCGTTGGGTGTACTATCTGTCTACGATGCCCTTCTTCTATACCGAAGTGCAACGATCGCCTCCGCCCTTTCTTTTCAGGCCTTGCGCGGTATAACAGAGGCGCTCGATCCGCGTATCCATGAACTTAGGCGCCAAAAAGCCCAAATCGAGGTCGCTCAAGACCTGCGCAGACTCCTGGAGGATTCACGACTTACCAGCATGGCTTCAGGGACTAGAGTTCAAGATGCCTATGCCCTTAGATGCATTCCCCAAGTTCATGGTGCCTGCCTTGCGGCCATCCGGCATGTATGGGAAATAGTCTCGGCTGAGCTAAACGCAGTGACGGACAATCCTCTAATCTTTCCCTATGTGCTCCGAGAAGGGGGCGATATTATTTCCGGTGGTAACTTCCATGGCGAACCCTTGGCCTTGGCCCTGGATTATCTAGGCATTGGCGCTTCGGAGTTGGCTAATCTCTCAGAACGGCGCCTCGAGAGAATGGTAAATCCGACCCTTTCCGAAGGTCTGCCTGCCTTTCTGACCATAAATGGCGGACTTAATTCAGGCTTTATGATTGTGCAATACAGCGCAGCAAGCCTGGTATCCGAGAACAAAGTACTCTCTCACCCTGCAAGCGTGGACTCTATTCCTTCGAGCGCAAATCAGGAAGATCATGTATCCATGGGAACTATCGCAGCTCGCAAGGCACGACAGATCATCGACAATGCCAGGCGAGTGATCGCCATGGAGTTACTTGCAGCTTGCCAAGCTCTGGATCTG
>JAAYWE010000158.1 GCA_012516755.1 Treponema sp. | reverse complement strand
ATCAGGCCCTTTCCGATCGACTTGGGTGTCTTGTCGTGGATACTGTCGCCAGCGACAAGTCCCAAAGCACAAAGGTACTTGTTGCTATAGAGAAAGCATGGAAAGCAAAGAGAAAGCCTTCAACATTGGTCGAGTCTCCATATCAAGCCGAATTTTTTGCGAAGAATTGGACCGAAAGGCTTTCCAAGGTCGCTGAAGCCCTTGGCACGAATAGTCGCTGGCTTGCATTCAAGTTGCTTGAGCGAGACGAATGGGGGGTTCATCGAGTGGTATCCTCTGGTGTCGCAACATTATCCGAAATCGAAGCTGAGATTTTGAAAGTTGAGAAAAACCTTGCTGAATCTGCAGATGTCGTTTTAGCTGAAGCTCGGTATGAGTTCATCAAGAAAGTCATCTCAGAAAGCGTGCGCCATATCGAGCGCAAAAGAACAGCGACAGAAGCAATAGACAAAGTAGTATTGAACCGATGGCTGGGTATCCCAATCTTTCTTGTAATTATGTATCTGCTATTCTGGATAACGATCAATGTTGGAGGCGCCTTCATAGATTTTTTCGATGGCTTGGGAGGTACTTTATTCGTGGATGGCCTTGGGCATCTTCTCGATGGACTTGGTACACCAACCTGGCTCAGAGTCATCATTGCAAATGGAATAGGAGGAGGGATCCAAACAGTAGGCACATTTGTTCCTATCATATTCGTCATGTTTTTCATGCTTTCCCTTCTCGAAGATTCGGGATACATGGCAAGAGCGGCTTTCGTAATGGACAGATTCATGCGATGGGTGGGATTGCCAGGCAGATCTTTCGTTCCAATGCTGGTGGGCTTCGGTTGCAATGTGCCAGCCATCATGGCAACTCGTACCTTAGAGAACAAGCGCGATAGGTACTTAACGATTTTCATGAATCCTTTCATGTCCTGCGGTGCACGATTGCCGGTCTATGCTCTTTTCGGTGCAGCTTTCTTCGGAGCAGCATCGGGCGCTATGGTCTTTTCTCTCTATCTTATCGGAATACTGGTGGCAATCGGAACCGGACTCATACTGAAGCGCACTCTATTCAAGGGGGAAGCTTCTTTTTTCGTCATGGAGCTTCCTCCGTATCATAAGCCGCTCATGAGCAATGTCATACAGTATTCAGGTCGAAGACTTACGGCTTTTATAAGCCGAGCGAAATATATAATTCCCATCGTGACAATTCTTGCTGTTCTCAATTCCCTTGGTGTCGATGGAAGTTTTGGCAACGAGGATAATCCCAAGTCCGTCCTCTCGCAGGTAGGAAGAGCCATTACTCCAATTTTCGAGCCCATGGGAGTTGAAAAAGAGAACTGGCCAGCGTCTGTAGGCATTTTTACCGGCATTCTGGCCAAAGAAACGGTGATAGGCACCTTGTCTTCGCTTTATAGCCAAAAGGCCGCTGCTATAGCGGAGGAGAATTTGGCTGCCATAGATGCTGAAGATATACAAGCCGATGGTGATTTTGATTTTTGGGGTGATATTCTCGCGGCATTTGCCACTATACCCCAAAATTTATCGGGCATTGGTAGCAGTCTTGGCGATCCTCTAGGAATCGGAATGGTAAGCGGCGACCAGGAGGCCGTAGCAGAGGAAGTAGGCGCCGATACTGGTGTCTATGCAGGCCTAAGAGCGAACTTCACCGGAGGACCTCTTCAGGCTTATGCATACCTTCTCTTCGTGCTTCTCTACCTGCCCTGTGTAGCGGCCTTTGGCGCGATGACCAGGGAGATGGGATTGAAATATACTCTCATAGCTAGCGCTTATATTTCTGTCACTTCTTGGACAAGCGCAACGCTATTCTACCAGATTAGCCTTGGCCATAATATTTCCTGGATAATATTCTCTGTTCTTCTGTTCGCTGCGATGATCATTGCGCT
>JAAYWE010000018.1 GCA_012516755.1 Treponema sp. | reverse complement strand
GGAGTACCTATGCTCTCATGCAAGATAAAATAGCGCAAAGCGCGAATTGTGGATTCGAAGGCGATATTTGCCCACGGAATAGCATCGGCAGCGACAAACTGCACACTGTCGCTCTCTTCTGGATCCAGGTGAAAATCGTCGATTTCCACGATATTGCCTCGCGAATAAAAGTATACATCGCATGTCGCGTAGGGAATCCCCTGGTATTGATACACATTCGGAAATGTGGCAAGAAAATTGATGTTGGTCGGCCACCAACCGATCTCTTCGTAGCATTCGCGGAGGGCTGCGTCCTCCGCTCGCTCTCCGGGCTCGGTGAAACCTCCTGGAAGAGCGAATCTGCCTCTCATGGGGTCTTTATGGCGCCTTATCATGATGATTTTGTTCTTCGCCTCGATTATTATGCCTGCCGCCGTCGCAACATTGTGGAAGTATTCAAAACCGCAAGTCGGACATTTCCACATCCGACTTCTTACACTATAGAGTTTAGGGCTGCCACAGGATGGGCAAAAGTGAAAAGCCGAGGCAGCCGCACCGATGCCTCCAAGGCGCTCGAGAGCATGGGCTGTTTTCTCTTCCAGCGAGCGGATATACTCATCTGAGCAACCATTGTTATCTATGTCTATGATAGGCAATTCAGAGCTCGCCATTATGGCAAAGGACTCTCTTGGGGTTTGAGATGCTTCAGATTGCTGCTTTGTCTTTTCCATGGAAGAACCTTATTTTAATTATATACTATGAACGCAAGATACGCCAAGAAATGCGATGATAAGAAATCTCCACAAGCCCGGGATCGAGACGCAATTCGAGAAGCTATACAACCCTTAAAAGGGCCAATAGTGGAGACGGATTCCGAACGCCGGGCAAGGCTTAAGGCGCTAGTCAAGCAGGCACCGGAATGCCCTGGTGTCTATCTTATGCGAGACGAAAACCACGAAGTCATCTATGTCGGCAAGGCTAAGGTACTCAAGAATAGACTATCTTCGTATTTTGCCGGAAAAAAGGATGCAAAGACGCGCCATCTTGTATCGCACATTCATGAGATAGAATGGGTGCTGGCTGCACATGAATATGAGGCGCTTCTTCTCGAAAACAACTTTATAAAGGAATACAGCCCGCGTTACAATGTTAGCCTAAAGGATGGCAAGACCTATCCTTCGATCCGAATAACGAATGAAGAGTTCCCCCGAGTCTTTCGTACAAGGCGGATCATAAATGACGGAAGTGAGTATTTCGGTCCATATCCAAGCGCGGAGACCATAGACACCTATCTCGACCTAATAAAACGTATGTTCCCTCTGCGGCGCTGTGCCAATATCAAAAAACACACAAGCCCCTGTATGTACTACCATATCGGGCGCTGTTTAGCTCCTTGCGCGGATAAGATTAGCCTTGAGGAATATACGAAGCAGGTGGACAAGGTACGGAAATTGCTTTTAGGAGAGACTGAATCGCTGGTCAAAGATTTAGAACATGACATGAATCGCGCTGCGGAGCGGTTGCGTTTCGAGGAAGCCGCGCGCCTGCGCGAGGCCATAAAAGCATTGCGGTCGTTTGCGGGTCGTTCGAATGTGGTGGATTTCAATAGCCCAGGCGCGCGCGATTATATCGCCTGGGAAACAGACGGC
>JAAYWE010000157.1 GCA_012516755.1 Treponema sp. | reverse complement strand
TGAGGTTTACCTCCTTTTCCTCAGCGCCTTTCTTTTATAATATGGTTGAATATGGTTGAACTTTTTGGATACCGGATAATGTTGATTCAATCGCTTGACTTTTATCGATACATAAGTATAGGTTAACATAAGTCTAATAATTAGTCTCTCATGCAAAGCTATTAGAGGAACCCTGATGTCTCAAAAAACGAAGCTCAACTATGTCCCTTCGATCCGCCGTTTTCCTTCATATCTCCATATAATACGGGCGTTTCAGAGAACCGGTGAACCCTATATTTCCGGCACTTTGATAGCGAATGAATTAAACCTTGAGCCAATACAGGTCAGAAAAGACCTCTCCATTACTGGTATAGTAGGCAAACCCAAGAAAGGCTATCCAGTAGATCAGCTAATTGCAGCCATTGAACACTATCTAGCTTGGGATGTCGAACAAAAGGCAATGATTGTGGGTGCAGGGAATCTGGGATCTGCTCTAACCGGCTATCAAGAATTCAGAAATCATGGCCTTCATATAGTCGCTGCCTTCGACAGCGATCCCTTGAAGGTGGGCAAGAATATCCATCAGATTCATGTATACCAGATGAATCAGCTTAGAGAGATTGCAGACGAAATGAAGATAACTCTTGCGATTCTCACCGTCCCCTCTCCTTATGCGCAGTCAAGCTGTGATGCGATTGTCGACGCTGGTATAAAGGCCATCTGGAATTTTACCAATGTGAAACTCAGAGTACCGGATGATGTGATTGTTCAGAGAGAAGATTTGTCTTCTGGATACGCAATACTCTCGGTTATGATGCGCACAAAAGCCAGACTTTCCTAAGCCGGAATTCCATCCTTGAGATTATGAGAATATTCTTAATTTCAGGCTCGCGCTGTTCCGGTAAAACCTCATTTTGCAATTCCCTCATCAAGTCAGCAGAGGATAAAGGCATCGTTTGTAGGGGCTGCATTGAGATTTCGCAACGTTCAGAGAATGGAATACCTTATAGCATAGACCTTTACAATGTTTCAAATGGAGATACTTTCCTAGCAGCCTCGCGTCCAATAGACAGAGGGGATGTTCCATTTGAATACTCTCCCGATGCATTCGCACATATAAGAAAAAGTTACATTCAGACTGTTGAATCGGATATTATTTCGCAACATCCTCAAAACATACCCGACAAAAAAAGAGAAATTTGTTTGATAGACGAAATCGGCCCCCTCGAGCTTGAACATAGAGGTGGCCATCTAAGCCTTCTAGAATTTGTGCTTGGCACAAAGAGCCCTGACGCTCTTGTGCTAACTGTAAGAACTGGCTTGAAATATTCTCTTATGTCTTTCCTTATTAATCATGGAATTTCGGCAGATCATATCTATGATCTCGAGCTGGAAAAACTCACAATATCCTCTGCCTGCATCTATGTTCTTTCTTTTCTTGAGTAGCTCTCAAGCCCTATCCAGAAGTCATATCGGATTAACGCAAGGCCTTTTAGGCATATCCCAGGAGATGCAGAAGCCTGGATTTCTGCATTTTCAACCCGATGCCATGTTCTTGCTATATTGTCTTCCCAAAATCGACAAGATCAGAGTATTGGGCTTCACTAATCCTTCCATTCTCTTTCAGCGCTTCAAAGAGTTCGTTTACATGCATAAATGCATGCAGTCTTACCCCTTCCCGCTCCATATCCACCCTTCCCTCACTGCCTCTCTCTATAAGTACAACCAAATCGCGCACCTCTAGCCCTTCAGATTTCAATATATCTTTAGCTTCTATCTTGCTTGCACCGGTTGTTATAAGATCATCTAGCAAAAGAACTCTATCTCCTTTGGCATATCTGCCTTCGATGCGCTTTCCCGTACCATGATCCTTGGCAGGCATTCGAGGCCAGATCATAGGCTTGCCAAGTTCAAGCGATGCTACAGTGGCGAGAGGCAGGCCAGCGGAGGGAATTCCGCCTATGATATCGAAATCACAAGATGATGCGAGATGTGCATAAGCTCTTCCTGCAATCCTCATAGCTTCTGGGTCCGATATTAGATTCCGAAGGTCGATATAGAAAGGGCTTTTCTTGCCACTCTTAAGCACAAATTCGCCCAATCTGAAGCATTCAGTAGAAAGCAAGACATCGACAAATTCGCGTTTTAGGGATGCGACTTCATCTTCAGCCTTCTTAGACGGCTTTGCGGTTTTGACTGCGGCTTTAAATAAAAAAGCGTCTCTTGCTCTTCTTAGGACATCTCGAAGCTCTAGTGCAGCATCATCAGGCCTTTGTGCTTCCGAAATAGAACGCGCTGCAGCAACAAGTATACCTTTGCCGTCGCTTCTTGCGCCCGCGGCAAAAGCAAGATCGGCTCTTCCTCCTTGTGCACCAATACCAGGGCTTAAAAACCAAGCTGAAGGAGCAACTTTCCTGACTTTCTGAAGCGCTTCCAGATCATTACCTGCTACAACCAGTCCAACATCGACCGATAAATCAGAGCATTTCTGAGCTACCATTGAATAGAGAGGGCTTTTGTTAACAGTGATATCCTGGAGGAATCCGGCTCCGGGATTGCTAGTTCTGCATAACACAAAAATTCCTCTATCGCTCCACCGCAGGAATGGCTCTAGGGTATCAAGACCCAAATAAGGATTCAATGTGACCGCATCGGCCTTGAGCTCTCCGAAAATTGCCCGAGCATAAGCTTCTGCCGTGTTTGCAATATCTCCTCTCTTTGCATCTATGATAATTGGAATTTCTTCGGGAATCTGGGCTAGAGTCTTGTATAGAGCTGACATGCCAGCATTACCCATGGCTTCATAGAAAGCAATATTGGGCTTGAAGGCTAATGCATAAGATGCGGTGCCCTCAATGATTCTCAAATTCTGCTCAAGCGCACACGCAGCGCATTCAAGACTACCTCTTTTCTCTATCTCTGAATTTGAAAACGCAGGATCGAGACCAATGCATAGAAAGGTATCCATTTTATCTGCTCTTTCTTCGATGTATTCGAAAAAGCCCATATCCATCTATCCCCTATAAAAGTGAAAAAGATAATATACAATCGAATCGGTGATATAGTATAATTGCTTAAAAAGGAAAGTAGAAGGAGGTTATGATGAAAAAAGCGACCTTATTATTCGCTCTTGTTCTTTTCTCTTTTCCTATTTTTGCGCAGCAAGGAATGAATCCTTCATTTGGCATAATAGCTAACCTTGGGACGGACCTTTTGCCAGATCCTGGCGACCCTTCGAAGTTCGAAAGCTGGTCTAAAATAGGTATGCAGCCCGAGTTCAGTATTGGTAAATTTGGCATTGGGCTCGATCTATTGTTTAGATTCAAGCTTGGCACTGGAAGCAATACAAGTCTAGAAATCTATGAGCCTGACTGGATTCCTCAGCAAGGCCAGAACATTTTTGATGTGTATCTTCCTAAGATTCTATATATCCGCTATGGTCAACAATGGGAAGATCCGTTTTATGTAAAAATGGGCTCGATCTCCGATTTTAGCCTTGGTAATGGTCTTATTGTCGACAATTATTCCAACATGCGATTTCTTCCTCAGCGGCGCGTATTTGGCATGCAGCTGGGAATCGATGGTAGCCTTTTTGGTTTTCCTTATGTCGGATTAGAGGTACTCACTGGAAATGTCTCTAAGTTCGATGTAATAGGGGGCAGGATCTATGTTAGGCCACTTGCTTTTATGGAAGAGAGCCTTTTTGGAAGATTGCAGCTGGCAGCAACTGGCGTATTAGATAGAGATCCATTGCTATATACTGGGACTCCCTATCTGGCTCAGCAGACAAAACTGATCTATGTAGTTGGAGCCGATATAACCTTGCCTCTTATCCAAAGCCCCGCATTTTCACTTACTCCCTTTGGAGAAGGGGCATATGAGATGAACAATGCCATCGGAGCTATCGCGGGCATAAAGGGGCGCGCCTTTGACATTCTCTCCTATCTCGCTCAATTTAGATATCTCCAGGAAGGCTTCATCCCATCTTATTTTGACGCAAATTATGATATCTACAGAGCCGATCGCTTTGTATATATTGAGACTAATCCCGCAAAGAATAATTTTATTCCTGGCTGGCTAGCATCTCTTGGTCTTGATCTCTTTAAATCCGCATTGAGCTTTGGCGTTATATTGGATGCTCCATTCAAAGAACTCCCCTCGCCTGCAACGGACAACCCTGCTGATTATGCACATATAAAGGGTAGCCTAAATCTGGCCCGTGGCCTTATACCCAATGTTAACATCGCTGCTAGATATGAGAAATTCTTCCTTGGCAGAAAGAGCAATGATGTCCTTAAAGACCTTATCGATTTTGAGGATTCTTCTATTGGTATGACCATAAGCTATAAAGCAGGCACGGCTATCGTGTCTATGGATTATGCTTATATCTGGAATCCAACAAAGAATAGCGGGGCGGGTGCTTTTGATGTGGTTTCTAGCATGTCTCTAGGATTTGAATTGTGAGCTTTTGAGGCCAATGTCTCCAGTGTAAGGGCGGTGGTCTTAGAAGGACGCCGCCTTTGTTTTTTTACAGAAAACCATTATCATACGAAAAATGGGAAATATAAGAATCCTACCACCCGAAACCTCTCGCCGCATAGCTGCAGGAGAAGTGATAGATCGGCCATCTTCAGCACTACGAGAGATTATCGACAATTCAATAGATGCAGATGCGCATAATATTTCGGTCTCTATAGCTCAAGGAGGCATAGAGGAGATAACCGTTGCCGATGATGGCTGGGGAATGTCGAAAGAAGACCTCATTCTAAGCATATCCGAACATGCAACTTCCAAAATCTACGGACCAGACGATATCTTGAAAGCGAAAACTCTTGGATTCAGAGGAGAAGCGCTCGCATCCATAGCTGCGGTAGCTCGATTGGAAATAGTAAGCAAGCTAAGGGGATCTAATGAAGGCTGGCGATTATCCAGCTCTCCATTAAAGGAACCTGTAATCGAGCCGTTTGCCTGCAAGGAGGGGACTCGATTGACCATGAGGGGGCTCTTCGAATCCTATCCAGCAAGACGTCAGTTTCTAAAAAGACCTCAGAGCGAAGCCTTTCTGTGTCGTTCTACCTTCATCGAGCGCGCGGTTTCTCATCCTGACATTTGCTTTCGCTGGGCAGTGTCGAGCGATATGGATGTTATGATTGCGTCTTCTTTGAAGGATCGCATTCTTCGCTGCTACACCGAACTTTCTCGTTTTACACTGTTTGAAGCAATGGCTGAGACATCGGAGCTTCAAATGCATTGTATCTACGCTGATGTGGCCAATTATAGGAGAGACCGAAAATTCCTTCAGGTGTTCGTGAATAAGAGAAGAGTCCCGGAATGGAACCTGCTCAGCCTGATGGAATATGAGTTTGGCAAATATCTCCCCGGGGGGGCGCATGCTATTGCCTTTCTTTTTATCGAAATAGATCCTTCGCTTGCGGATTTTAACATACATCCAGCTAAGAAGGAGGTCCGGCTAAAAAAGCTGGCGGAATTAAGGACCGTACTTCATGAACTCTTATCTCACGAATTAGTTCATAGATATGGAGGCATGACTCAGGCTTTTGAAACAGCAATTTACCCCGAATTCAAAGAGTTTGTTTTTTCAACTAAAGAAAAACAAATCGCGCCGGGCTTAGCGGATCAACCGCAGGTTTTGCATTCAACGAAATATGACAGGGAAATGGGAAGAGAATTCACAAATTGTTCATCTAATTCATACTTTGTCCGTCGAGACTCCACACAGCTTCCAGATGATTTCTGGCACAGAATAAAAGACGATAATCTATCCACCCTTCGATACATAGGAAAAGGGCCAGGACCATTTCTAATCTTTGAGCTATCCGATGCGCTCTTTATACTAGATCAGCATGCAGCCCATGAGCGAATTCTATACAACAAAATCAAATCAACTAGAGGAGAGAGTCAGTTGCTCCTTGTTCCTTATCTGCTGGAACCTTATGAGAATGAGCATTACTTGGAAGAATCAAAAGATAATCTGGAATTTGTTGGTTATGGAATAACAAGAGACAAGAATACCTGGATTGTTGAAGCTGTTCCAGCCATTGCGGCTTCGGAGGCTCTCGAAGCGCTTGTTGAATGGCTTTCTCAGCCGTGCTGTGAAACCTCCCCCATAGATGCTCTTATTGCAAGCCTGGCATGCAAGGCCGCGATAAAAGACGGAGACAGAATGGATGAAATCTCAGCCCTAAAGCTTATTCAAGAATCCCTGGAATTGCCAGAGCCTCGCTGTCCTCATGGGCGTCCAATATATCTTGCATTTCCAAGACAGCAGCTCTATTCAATGTTTGGGAGAACTATCGGATGATAAGACCGGTCCGAATATTATGTGTCGCGGACGAAGTGGATCTACTTGTCTATAGTGTGCAGATCTGCGAACGCTTTTCGGATGTCGATCTGATATTGTCGGCTGGAGATCTGCCCGATGGCTATCTCGAATATATAGCAAGCATGCTGAACAAGCCGCTAATCTCTGTAGCAGGAAATCATGATAAATCTAAACAGGATATTGAGAATGCTGGCATTCATTACCCAAGGAATCAGACAGCGAATTTTGGTCAAATCAGCTTTAGAATAGAGAAAGAAAGTGGTATATCCATTCTTGGCCTGCCAGGTTCGATTCGTTACAACAAAGGTCAGAATCAATATACCGATGCATGGATGACATTTCGTATAATATTGATGCTCCCAAGGCTATTGTTGAGACGCCTACTATGGGGAAGATCAGTAGACATCATTCTTGCACATTCTCCTCCGCGCGGTATTCACGATGGTGGAGATCCCGCCCATAAGGGATTCTCTGCTTATCGATGGCTTATTCGACTTGCCAAGCCTTATTATTTCGTTCATGGACATGTGCACGTATACGACATGCAAGCGCTCCGCGAAATCGATTATTATGATACCTCTGTTGTCAATGTGTACGGGCATCGAGTCATAACTCTGCCAAGGGAGGATAAAAATGGCCGATGATCTCCACGCCCTTGCCGAATCAGATTTCTATAAGGCGAGAAGTAAGGCTATTAGCGCATCAATATTCGGAATGCTAAGGCCTTCAATGTCCGATTTAATGCCCTTCGATCAAGCTAAGGAGTTGCTCAAGCCCAGAGCTGAGACATATAGAGGGGTTACTGCTGTCCCTATCGATAGAATCGTTGGAAGCGAGGGACGCTATAGAGACTTCAATCGTTTCTTTTTCCCAAAGAAAGAGCATCTAAAAGCTCGTTGGACAACTATCGATGAATTGCAATATAAGGATGTGAGCCTTCCTCCTGTGGTATTGTATGAAATGGGTGGAGTCTTCTTTGTCCGCGATGGCAATCATAGAGTATCGGTCGCTAGAGCTAAGAAACAGGAGTTCATAGATGCCGAGGTAATATCGCTTCATTCGGAGATTCAACTCGATCCAGAAATGACGATCGAAGATATAAAGAAAGCTGTTATCGAATATGAAAAAAAACAATTCTACAGGGAGACCAATTATCCAAATATTGTCGGGGCGGATGATCTTAACTTTAGCGAACCTGGTAGATTCGATAGTATAAAAGAACACGTCCTTGTACACAAATACTTCTTGAATCAACATCTACCTGAAGAAATCCCTTTTCATATTGCTCTATATTCTTGGCATGATAATGTCTACCAGCCAATATCTCAATCTATTGAAGCAGAGAATATTCTATCGCTATTTCCTGGAAGGACTGTATCTGATTTATACCTTTTTCTTGTTGCTCACTGGGATGAACTCAAACGCAAATCGGGCGGCTATGTTGCTATAGACGAAGCTGCAGAGAGCTTTAAGAACGAGATAAAACGAAATCGAAATAGCTCTTTCGAGCATGCTTGCAGAATCTTTGGATCGATTTCAAAAAAAGTAGAGAATTTTATTGCAAAATTGTAACTTTTGGAATGATTTCGTATTATAATAAATGAAGAGCAAGTTGATGTAGCTTCTTCATGCAGCCTCCATTGTATTAGCCGTCGGATATCCCTCCTTATCCGGCGGCATTTTTTATCATGAATTGACTTTTTATACTTATTTCTATATTGTTACTCCGGTTTTTGAGAAAAGGAGTCGTTATGGCACAAGTTTCTAAAAATGCTCGCACAGGCTCTTCAACTCAACGCTTCTATTGTTCTTGCGGCGGTGAAATAAAGATGAAAACCATCTTTGAAAACAGTAAGGTCAGAACTATAGCTGAATGCGAAAAATGCAAAAGAGTTGAGAGACGCCCAAGCGACTTCAAGTGATCTTTAAATGATCCGAAAAGAAGATAAAAAGCCCCAGCATATTGCCGGGGCTTTTTATTTATATGCATTGTCCTGCAAAATGTTATACGAAGATGCATCATTGTAGCCGCCGAAGCTCAAGGATTCGTTCTTCGATCAAACGTCGCGCATCGATGAGCATGTTTTCGATATCATATTTGTTGCGTGGAGCTTCGTATATCTTGACTATTTCGACAATATAAGGAGTTTTGCCAAATAACTTAAGAAAATCCATAGCATTTGCTACTCGCCAGCCGCCTTCCAGAGCTATAGCGGCAACAGAGAGTCTTCCACCAGACTCAAGCAATTTTCTGACACCTGCGGTGTGAAATTCTCCTACATGTCCATTTCTAGACCTTGTTCCCTCAGGAAAAATCACAGGGCAAGCACCCTCCTTTGCGCATATCTTTGCCATTTTTGACACTTCTCGCATTGCATCAAGAGGAGCTCCTTTTCTCTTTATCAGGCAATGCCCTCCTTTTCTCAACGTAAAGCTCACAAAGGGAATACCATATTGAAGCTCCTTCTTGGCGACAAAGCGAGGCTTTCGTTCAATTCCTAAGAAAGCTATGAGCACCAAGATATCCAGTAGACTCTGGTGATTCGAAATTACGAGACATCGAAGAGGAATTTCAAGCCGCTCGGGATTATGCACCCTAATCCTGAATCCACGGAAGACCCTGAATAACCCAAGGATAATCTTTGCACCAATTTGCTCATACTTAGCACAAAGATGAAAGCGCTCATATCTATCTGCAAATAGACACCTCAGCGCAAGAATATACTCCAGGAGAAGCAACATGGAGACTATGATCAAGACTACGATACCATTGATTAGCATTATCCTAAATCTTTATCCTATTTTGCCTAGGAATGCAATTCCTTCAAAAAAGTATTGACATTGATGCTAGGTATCTGCTAGCTTTAGCACAGAATTTTGATCAACCCAAGATTTGTATTAAGCAATGCTATCCGGAGGATTTCCATTGAGTACAACTAACTTGTCTGCAGAAAAGCGCCAGAGGCAAAATGAAAAGCGCAGGCTTGCTAATAAAAGTACAAAGACTTCTATAAAATCCGCAGCCAAAAAAGTGGTAATGGCGTCAGAAAAGAAAGATACTGAAGCGGCAAAACAGGCTCTATCAGAGATGATCAAGCGGATTGATTCAGCAGCCAGAAAGGGAATAATAAAGAAGAACACTGCAGCCAGGAAAAAATCCCGTATGCAGCGACTTGTAAACAAGATAGATCAATAAATCAGAGAGTATAGTACCTTCAGGAAGGAGCAGAGAACGATATGGCCGAAAAATTGACAAAAGCTGAATTGATAGATGCGCTGTATGATTCATTGTCGTCGACAAGCCGCACTACAAGAAAAGAAATCCATGAGCTTATCGACGGTTTATTTGCTGAGATAAAAGGCGCAATTCTTGATGGCAAGATAGTCGAACTGAGAGGTTTTGGCACTTTCGAGGTAAAACTCAGAAAAGGCAGATCAAAGGCTAGAAATCCAAAGACAGGCGAAATCGTCTCTGTAACAGATCACGGCGTAGCCACCTTTAGGCCCGGCAGAGAGCTCAAAAGAGCCGCATGGGAAATGGATATCGAGCGTATCCCTAAATCATTCAGAAAGAGAGTTTAATTGCTGTCCATTTTTGCTAAATAGGGATATTGTTAATGATGGTAGCCTTCTATGTCTATCATGAAAAAGTCCAATTTGGAACCTTCGGAACCATACGCAACGCATATCGGGCCTGCGCTAAAACTGAATGGAATTTTACGTTCTAATCAGCCCCTTGACTTGCATTGTACTTTTCATGGTTCAATAGAAGGAACCTTCATTAAGATTTCCAAGAATGCCATAATAGAAGCTGATCTATTAAAAGCCCATCAAGTTGTTATTGCCGGACAATTTAAAGGATCTATGAGCGTTTCTGAAGAAATAATAATTCTTCCTAATGCTAATGTTTCGAGCGATATTAAAGTGGCATGCCTCCATATTATTGAAGGTTCGCAATTTGAAGGCAAAATCGAGATGGCTGGGTTTTATCCAGATCATAATAGCCCGATAGTAGATAGAGGACATTGACATCGCTCCTTTGTCACACTATATTGAAATTGTCTATCGCATATTTGCGGCGCAAAATGCCGCATTTGCTCCAAAAAGCATACCTTTCGATTTGACTCAATGCGCCGCTCAAGAATCCATATAAAGTAGACGGGGAGCCATAGAGATGATTGGCACCGTTTTGATCGTTTAAAATCAGGGAGATTCTCGATGGCAATTCACAATAGAAAGAAGATAGATTCATCCCAGACAACATCTTCGAATAACGATGAGAATAATTCCGCGGAGCCAAGAGAGGAAATAGCCATGAATCAGAGTCAGCCCGAAGAGCAACCCGTCTTAAAAAACGAGTCACTTTTCGAAGAACAGACTGAAGATCTCGTTCAAGACATACAAAGGTCATTGAACAATGTACATGTCGCCGCACCTGTAAAGAATCAGCAACAAAAAACCCGAAAGCCAGTTGCTAAAATCCGTTTAAAGAAGAAGCCCACTCAAAAAGCAGGCCTCCTGGAGGAAACTCAAGTACATGAATCGACAACAACTTCCGAAGTAATCGAAGAACAACCTAATGGATTCGTTGTTGCAGCTATGCCGCTCGATGAACATCAAAATCAGAGACTGTCGGAGTTACCCAAGCCGGAGCCAGAAAACCGTACAGAACAGAGAGTAGAATCCAGAGCTCGCTTATTGATCAATGATCTTTCAAAGATGGGTATAATCGAGTTGAGAGAATTAGGGGCCAAATACGGTATAAATCATGATTTGCTCATCACACTAAAAAAACAAGAACTCATTTTTAATATTCTGAAAGGCCATACCGAGCACGGCGGCATAATATATGCCTATGGTTCGCTTGAAATTCTCCCCGATGGCTATGGATTCTTGCGCTCTCCTCAAAACTCTTATTTGCCTGGCACAGATGACATTTACATTTCTCCTTCGCAAATCAGGCTCTTTAACTTAAAGACTGGCGACACTGTCTATGGTCAGATCAGGAGCCCTAAGGAAGGCGAGCGGTTTTTTGCCATGCTCCGTATCGAACAGATCAACTTCGATGATCCATCGGTGGCTCAAAATAGAATTCCCTTTGAGAATCTTACCCCTCTCTACCCCACGGAAAAATTGGATCTGGAAACCAGCACCGAAGAAATCTCTACTAGAATCATCAATCTTTTTTGTCCAATAGGAAAGGGACAGCGAAGCCTCATCGTATCTCCGCCTCGTACAGGAAAGACCATTCTTTTGCAAAAGATTGCCAATGCTATAACGGCCAACCATCCTGAAGTCTATCTCATTGTCCTCCTTATCGATGAGCGGCCAGAAGAGGTCACAGATATGGAACGAACCGTAAAGGCTGAAGTAATCTCTTCCACCTTCGATGAACAAGCTACCCGCCATGTTCAAGTAGCTGAGATGGTGCTGGAGAAGGCCAAGCGTCTTGTTGAACACAAAAGAGACGTAGTAATTTTGCTCGATTCGATTACAAGGCTAGCACGAGCCTATAACCAAACTGTCCCCACTTCAGGCAAGATACTGTCTGGTGGTGTCGATTCGAATGCTCTACACAAGCCCAAGAGATTCTTCGGAGCAGCACGAAATATAGAACAAGGCGGTTCGCTGACTATCATAGCCACCGCCCTTATCGATACCGGTTCTAGAATGGACGAAGTAATCTTTGAAGAGTTCAAGGGAACAGGAAACATGGAGATCAACCTCGATAGACGCTTGTCTGATCGACGTCTCTACCCTGCTATTAACATTAAAAAATCTGGAACAAGAAAAGAAGAGCTCCTGATCTCCGAAGAAGAGCTTCAAAAGATCTGGGTTCTGCGTAAAGTAATAAATCCGATGGATGATGCTGAAATAATCGAACTGCTCATCGATCGCATGACTAAGACAAAGAACAACGACGCATTTCTTAAATCGATGAACACGCCTTATTCGAGCATGGAATAGGCTTACGTCGTATTGACTAGAGTTGATTGATTTTATATATTGAATCGCTATATCTGGCTGATCTTCTTACAGTAGTTTTACCAGGGCTCTATGGAGGAATAAATGAAAAAGGGAATACATCCAAAATATGATATCACAACAATAACTTGCGCATGTGGGAATGTAATCGAGACCCGTTCTACAGCTAAGAACATACAAGTTGAAATCTGTTCTGCCTGTCATCCATTCTTTACCGGCAAACAGAAACTTGTCGACACTGCGGGGCGCATCGAGCGCTTTAACAAGAAATATGGGATAAAGACTAACGAAAACAAATAATAGCTTGAGACTCAGATGCATAAAGGCTGCCATCGAAAAAAGGCGGCCTTTTTTATTTTCAAAGCTAAGAGCGAGCTTTCTCAGTCTCTACAGCCAAGGCTGAGGGTAGCTAACATCGTTGCCATTCTTTGCGCCGCCTTGCCTCTATGCGAAATTCTATTCTTTTCATCAGCGGATAGTTCTGCGACTGTCTTTCCATACTGCGGAAGGTAGACAATCGGATCATAACCAAAACCGCCCTTCCCGCTTGGACTTCCGGCAATTTCGCCTTCTAGAGTCTCCTGGACACACATAAAACGCTGCTTTCCATAATAGAAAACAAGACAACAAACAAAAGCACAGTTCCTATTGGAAACACCCGCAAGTTCGGAGAGCAAAAGGCTATTCTTCTCTGAAGCTGCAAGAAGCTCTTTGCCATTAGAACCATACCTGGCGGATCCTATGCCGGGCTTTCCGCCCAGGGCTTCAACGCAGAGCCCTGAATCATCGGCCATAGATGGTATTCCTAATAGCTCATAAAGGCTTCTTGCTTTAATATAAGCATTTTCAAAAAATGTCTTCCCATTTTCTTCGGGGCAGAATTCATTGATTCCCAGATCTGAAGGCATTAGTAGCTCGTGGCATGGAAACAGGGGCTTAAGTTCAACGATCTTATGCAAGTTGTTTGTGGCGACGACAAATCTCATAGGGTTTTTTTAGCCTAGTTTTCTATAATCTTCAAGACTCCTGCCTGAATCGACATGTTTTCTGAGATAAAAAAGTCCTGAGTCAATGCTACCCTTCGGAACCCCGAGTATTTGCGAAATTGATTCATTGGAGACAGCCGATCTGCGATGGCAGCGCTTTTCCAAAAGCCTGGCATAGCGCTCTCGACATCGTTTTAGAGAGCATAGAATATATTCTTTCTCTTCATTAAGAAGGCAGGTCTCGAGTCTGAATTCCAACACGCGGAGTCGAATCCATAGTGCATGCAATTTGATATTCATTTGCTCTGCTTTATTCCAGCCTCTCTCGGTTCTTCTTTTTGTCAATTCGATTAGATTGAAGAGGTATTCTCTGGGTATACCCAGAGAAAGACTGCATCTGCTCAAGAGTTCCTCATCTATCTCCCAAGCGCATTTCATTGTTAGAAAAAGCAGTCTCTTGTGAGCAGGGCTCAATTTATCCAGAATTACTTTGGGAGGAAGATTTAAAATTCCTTTCTCTGTGGTTGCATCATTTATTGTTTCATAATATGTCCACGGTTCAACCGGAGATTCAATTGCGAGTTCTTCTGTGAAATTGGAATATATATAAGCAGTTTCACAAAGACTGAGATTATAATTTTGACGATGTACACTCTTTGCGACATATCGCATACTGCTCAGCAGATATGCATCTTTTGTTCTGCTTTCATTTTCAGCCCGTTCAAGTATAAGCTCAATGCGGTTGCGATAATTATTGAGCGCATCGGATATTTCATCCTTTGTGAAAAAGCCATAGCGCTTTGGATGTTCATACATCTTGCGGACAAGATCGAGGTAGGTTTGAGAATCCATTCTTGAGCCTCCGATTCTAATCAGCAAACGATGTGCCAAATTTTAAAACTAAGCATAGATGAAAGAGCAATTTTTATTTTACTATTTAATCAGGAATTATTTGATATTACAAAACTCGATTGAAAACAATTCAAGCTTGAAATATGGGATGGAAAGCAAGTTCTTGATTATTGCTGCGCAGAACTCATTTATAGAAGGCAAAAACTCGGTAATACTATTGACTGGCGAAAATAATAGTTAAATTTGATGATATTGCTTTCTCAGGCAAAGGACTTGCCTTTTCATACAAAGGGCGCTTGTACAGGTTATTTCCCCGTCCTTCTCATTGGAAAGAATAGACTTTCCCTGAAAAAGGACATTGAGCAATTAGCGCTTAATTATGCTTATTTCGGCACGAGCAGGTTGTCTATCCTGCCTTCACGCAATTCAGTCTCTATTTTTCGATTTCTTCGTCTCTGAAAACGTCCCCAAATACTCTGACTAGCGTGTGGACGACCTCATCCACCTTGCCATTGATAGAAAGGC
>JAAYWE010000156.1 GCA_012516755.1 Treponema sp. | reverse complement strand
CGAGGCAATGGCGCCGCGGGAAGATTTACATCTTTTAGATCCGGAATAAAGGGGTGTGCAATTCCACACGCCGAAGCAGCTTCCAGAAAAGCCGGGAAGCTTTCAGGCGCCCAATCGGGTTTATCTCCTATTCCAAGGGAACCTGCGGCAAGACCAGGGTGGTGTTCGAGCTGCCGTTTGTAATTCTGAAAGGAATATCGAGGTACCGTAGAAATCTCGCTGCCATCAGGAGCAACCCAGCTAACAAGATCAGCATCATGTGCCGGATCGGTACCAAAAGCGGCCCATTGTGTTCTGAAGACAGCTCCTTTGTAGCCCATCAGAGACAGGATCTGCGGAAGCTGAGCAAAATACGTTGGCTCTTGCGAATAGAATACCTCTGGTGTTGTACCGAACGCGGCCTCGATGGCTCTATTACCTAGTTCGAGCTGCCTGATGAAAGACTCTCCGCTCTCTGCGCAGCCAAATGGTTGACCATATGTCCCATTTACGATTTCGAGTGCACTGGCATCTAGGGCGCTGCGAAGAAGGCTCGTTGCGTGTGAATCGTGGTCTGCCATCCATTCGTAGGTGTAAGCATCGAAATCCAATACAACCTTGAATCGAGAATCATGGAGCGCACGCTTTATGACAGGTCGCACACAGAGAGGCCAGTTATACGTTCGCCAGAGACCTCCTCCTGGCAAAATGAGCCAGTCCCAGAAAATCGCGCCACCATGATATCCATCCACAAAATATAGTTTCTCAGGCACAGCTTCAGATGGATGTTCCGAAGTGGACTCGGCAGGCAATTTTAAGGCGCTTTTTGTTGCACGCCTTGAACCTTTCGCGTCATCTATACGCATTTTGGCGCTAAGAATCGCGACAACTACATGAGCCGCGCCGCGAACCAGTGCCGGAGGAATGCGGCCTGAGACTAGAGCCTTAGAGGCATTATCCACTAGACTCATGAATTACCCTCCATAAATAGACCGATAGGTGTCGATAAGCGCATCGGCTACACTCCAGCGAGGTTCCCAGCCAAGTATCCTCTTTGCTTTAGACCAATCGAAAACATAGTCGCAGATCGCTATAGCGACATGCTCGGGCTCCAATGGGGCAGCACCGAAAGGTCTCAAGAGTGCTATAGCTATCTTTGCTGGCGTTGTAGGAATAAGCTTCACCTTCGATGGCGAACCTACCGCCGAGGCAACTAGGTGGACCAATTCAGCTATGCTTGGCACATCCTTTCCACCAATATTGAATGCTTCTCCAGCTGCATCTGGATGCTCGGCAGCGAGCAAGCATGCATCTACAACATCATCGACATGAATGAATTGAAATCTATTGGTTCCTTTCCCAAGAAGGGTCACGGGTTTTCCCTTCTGGATAGCGGACAAAAGGCTCAATATAAAGGGCTCATCGAGGCCAGACCCTGTAATAGTTGGAGGTCTCAACATGACGACAGGAAGACCCGCTGCGCAAGCCTCGCGGCAGAGATTTTCAGCTTCGATTTTGTTCCTGCCATATTCTCCTAGAGGTGCAAGCTCGCCATCCTCGGGGCAAGGGACCACTTTGGGTACGCCAAAGATCTCTACACTTGATAGATAAATGACGCGTCGCAGGCCAGCATTGCGTGCTGCATCCAGTACATTCCTTGTACCGCCTATGTTGACTGCCCTCATTGTTTCTATATTAGCTTTACGCTGGGGAATGAGAGAAGCAAGGTGATACACGGTATCCATACCCTTGCAAGCTGAAGCTACAGCCTCGGCATCGCGAATATCTGCAGCGATCCACTCGGCGCCGCTGATATCTCCAGCTATCCATCCCTTACCGCGGACACCTCCGGCGGTCATTTCAGCGCCAGCTGCAAAGCCTTCTGGCAGGTCTTCTGGCACAGAAATATCAAGCGCTCGCACTTTATCGCCTCTTTCAAGGAGGCGGTAAACAAGGTGCTGACCAAGGAAGCCCGCAGCTCCGGTAACTATTGATCTCTCCATCTCACCACCTTGCCTTTGTGTAGATCGGCTCCATGCTCGATGCTCCTGCTATGGCAGCCATATACTTCTCATATGTTTCATGATAGTAAGCTAACTTTTGCCTATCGAGTTTGACGCCGAGGCCAGGACCGTTTGGCACAGAAATTGCTCCATCTACATATCGAAACGGGCCTCCTTCGATGATATCATCCTGTATATAATGGTAATGGACATCGGGAGCATGGTG
>JAAYWE010000155.1 GCA_012516755.1 Treponema sp. | reverse complement strand
CCGACGAGGTTTTGGACTTCATCTACTATGTATATGGAACCACACTTGCCTCAGTGGACGTAGCTACGGCTGCTATGTGCATTTTTTTGACTGCCAAGGAAGATGTCTGGCTCTCCATCCGAATGGGAGCTTCTATAGGGGGCGATACCGATACAATAGCCGCTCTTGCCGGAGCGCTCAGCGCTGCTTACGCCTTATCTCATGGTCAGTCTCTCAATATACCAAAGGCAATTGTCAGCGAAGTGCTCGAAAACAACAAGCTCGATTTTGATCGTCTTGCAGAGCGTCTTTACTTATAAAGCACTTCTACTTGTAGTGCGCCTCTGCTCATAGAGCACCTCTACTTGTAACGCACCACTATTTGTAGCGTGCCTTTGCTTATCCAGACCTAAAATCTAGATGAACGCGACCGCCTAGCAACTTTAGTACCCCATCGCAGCCTGAAGTTCATTTCGGAAATCTGGTATCATATCTAAAAGAGCCTTACCTTCTTCGGAAAGCGTATTTCTTGCGACCGAAAGGTTCATCTCAGCTACATTGAGATCGGTAAGCGCATTCTGTATGGCGATGTTTTTCATATAAGAAGAAGGCCAGGATTGAACAATGATATAGCGATATAGAGAGCGGTACAGACAATAAGTTCCCAGCGCTACAGGATTCCACTGAGACGCAACAACCCAACGGTCAAGAAAAGCAAGCCCCGCTTCGGCAATCGTAGAATTGTAGTTCAAATAATCTAGCCAGTTGCTCAAAAGACCCTCAAGAAGCTCAGTATTGAGAGGAAATTGCTTCATGAGTCCGTCGGCAATAGTTTGAGCAGCCATATAATTGCCTGTCTGGACAGCTACTCTGTGACGTACAAGCCCAGCGAGCCAGTCATTGGGATATTTCTTCTCGAATGCTGCTAGGTATCGATTCAGTGCCTGCTGGTCTTGTATTTTGAGAGCCAATTCGAATGCTCTGTGGTAGAATTCGCGTGCATCCTCATTCGAAGGAGTCATCTCTATGAGCCTATCGAGTTCCGAAAATGCACCCGAATTCTTGCCTGTCGCGATATATGCATCTATGAGCTTTAGCCTCAATTCGATGTCTTCGGGCTCCCATTCTGTTTCATCTTCAAGAATTGAAACAGCTTCATCTGCCCGGCCTGCGTCCATAAGAAGCTCGGCATAGTGCATAATACTCTCCAACTCGACAAGAACGAAGTTTTCGTTCGCGATATCATACCAGTGGAGAGCATTGTCCCTTATCTCATCGAGGCTCAGAAAAGAACTATCGTCATAATCATAGTAGGCACTGTAATAGAAATCGCCGAGCGCTGCCGCCAGCACTGGCGGAACTTTGACATCTCGCTTTAAGAGAGCTTGTACCGCACTATGGGGGTCGAAATCGAAATAATCCTCATCTAGAGTTCCAGCCTCACAAGCAGCCTCCCAATCTCCATCTGGTGGCATATTGGCTATCGAAAAACCCTGAAACAAATCGAGCGATGTGTTGCCATCGAGCATTGTGCGTATTTTTTTTGCAAGCATGTAAGGGTCGCGATTATTTGGGTCCGTTATTTCGAGAATCTTCCAGGCCGAGAGCCATTGACCATCCCATGTTAGCTCTTCAGCCTTAGCAATGGTAAGCTTGCTATTCGCAGGCGCTTCATCAAAAAAAGCCGGTAGATAATCCAGCACTCCGCTTGACTCAGAGCTCGATCCAGAACTAGAACCAGCGCTGGTTACGGAGCCTGCAGCAGGACTCGCCTTGGCGCTTGTTTCCATTGGAGCCGCAGGACCTGCCATTGCCGGAGCTTCTCCTGGCACCAACTGCAAAAATCCAAAGAACTGGCTGTAGATCGCCGGAATCTGCGCGCTGGCGGTTTTTGCCTGCACATCCTGGCCTGTGCGCCGCAATACTTCCATTATATCGAGCCCAGGGGTTGGCAAATGCCGTAAAAGCTCTTCTGTAAATGTGCCATTTCGACCAGTTCCATCCTGGGCAACCTTCCCAGCGCTTGTCGAATACACAACGATGCTTGCTGCAGGCTGGATTCCAACCACCGCAAGCCCTCGAGCGCTCGATCGCGCCCACGAAAATGGATTATCCCTGCATGCGTCGAGCACTATAATATTTAACTTATTCCCAGCCTCTCCTATGCTATCCAGAACGAATTGCAGAGGAATTGCCCTTATCCGGAGCATCGATTCCGCGCTAAGGCGAGCATCCACCGGAATAAAGTAATTTTCCCCGTTCGACTGCACACCATGGCCGGCATAATAGAAAAATCCCACGGAATCAGTAGATCCAGCAAGCTTGTTGCCAAAGCGTAACACAGCTTTTTCCATTGTATCGAGATCGGCATCGATTCTAACTTCTACATCGAAGCCAAGACCGGCGAGCACTTCTCCTATATCCGCAGCATCGTTTACCGGATTGATGAGCTTTGTAGCAGCTTGATAATCTCCATTTCCTATTACGAGAGCGACGCGCCTCTCCTGCGCTGTAAGCAATGCAGGATAGATGAACGCGATAGACAGGGCGAGAAGCCAGCAAATAATCTTTTTCATATTCTTAATCTTCTTAATCTTTCTGGCCTTCTTAATCTTCTTGTTCTTCTGAGCTTTTTCAGCCGATATCTTGAATTATAATGCTTTTTCTACCTTTGCGCATTATATTTTGCAGTATTTAGCTCCGCTGCACCTTTTTCATAGAACCTATGCATAGTACCTTCGCCGAAGCAAAAAAAGGCCGCCGGAATTCTGGTTTTGCTTGAATTCCGGCGGCCTTCTCTCCACCTTATGTAAACCTACTGAAAATAACTTCTCTTGAGCTGCCTATTAAAATCCGATCTTGTCTATTCGAGCCTGATTCGGTCTATTAGGACAAGCAATATAAACAGACTTTATACAAGACCAAGACACAGGAATCCCGATAATTTCGGCTTCCTCAGCGCTCGGCATTTGCAGAGTGCTCAATATTCACATATCTGCCATATCTAAAAAAGATCAAAAGAAGTCCTAAAGCGATAAACTCGATCATATACCCCAGGCTTCTGGGCATAACTGAGCTGGCCAATACCGCAAGAGCGAGCCCAGCCGATACGAGGAAGAAAGTGATGTCGACTCTTAATGCGCCATGGTTTGAATCAAAAAAGAGATGATGCAAATGCTGGCGGTCTGGAGACATTGGGTTCTTGCCCTGAGATATCCGTAATCCCATGACCCGCAGCGCATCTAAGACAGGAAGTCCAAGCATGGTAATCGATGGAATCAAGCCCAAGCCAGCCTTTGAAGAGTCTATCCCCGGCACCTGTCCCAGGAAAGGCATAACCGCCAGAGAGAATCCAAGAAAGAGGCTCCCAGAATCTCCCATGAATATCTTAGCCCTGGGCATGGGTAAATTGAACAATAGAAATCCTACAATTACACCCGCGATGCATAGACAGATAAGCGAACTAGATTGATCCCCAACTCGATAATAGAAAATTCCATAGGCAAGCGAAGAAGCAAAAGATATACTTCCGGCTAGACCGTCTACGCCATCTATGAAGTTTATCGCATTTGCAACTCCCACAATCCATCCCAGGCTAATTATCACTGACAGCCATGCAAGATCCCCTTGCATGGCATTCTGATGAAACCCAAAACCTCTAAATCTATATCCACTTGCAACTACCAATATTGCCGCCAGAATCTGTATAACGAGTTTGAGTTTTGCTGGCTGTGACTTAATGTCATCTAGAAGCCCGATTATGCACATGAGTGTTCCCGCCAAACCAATTGGCCAAAGCCGACTTGCGCGAGAAGCAAGCTCTTTTGCAACCGTCCCGGGCTGAATCAAAATGAGCGCGAACATCATAGTTGCAAAGGCAAAAAACATTCCAACACCCCCCAGACGCGGAATGTTTCCATTATGGTTCTTTCTTGCATCAGAAGAATCGAAAAGCTTATTCTTATGCGCAAAGTTCAAGATAATAGGCATTGTGAATGCCGATAGAAATGCGGAACTTATAGCCACTTCGTATGACATCGCATTCGATCCTTCTTTTTTTGATAATACTATTATTGATTATTTTGTGTGTACTTTGCAAGCCCTTTTATCGGTTTGCTTTATGAATTAGTATTTTTCACTGCAATATTCATGAGAATCTGCGAAAATCTGATGAGCGGTATTTCTTTGGGTATGCCCATATGCTGTTTTATATCTATCCCCACTTGGCCTTTCATTTCTTCGCTATCTTCGAAATTATCGGCACAGACCACCACTAGCCCATCCCAATTAGAATCTTGCTCATCTTTTTCTCGCATGAATACCTTTATATTCTTGTAGAATCCGATCTTATATCTAAGGCAAGCATAGTCGAACAAAAAATCGAGCTCCGAAAGCCCAATTAAGAGCAACGCCTTATATCTCTCGCGTACAATTCCTTCTATAAAGATATCGATCTTTTTCCGATATAGCTCTGTATTTCGTTCCGCCCTGGCAAAGTATTCCACGGCTCGCATGGCTATCTCTTCCATTCCAGAAGGGGTAAGCGCATATTTGATCTTTTTCCCATCGATATGGAGGAATTTGACCCAGCCTCTTTCTATGAAGCGCTTCAAGAGTATATTCGTCAAGCCAATAGATAACCCAGCGCTGCTAGCCAACTGCCGCTGAGATACGGAGGCGTAGCTATCCCCTTCTTCTGTCGCCTTATATATCGACTGGAGGAGCTGGAGTTCCGGATTAGAATAATTCATCTCTCTGACTACATCTGAGACAAAGATCCGGCACAATTCATAAATTAGTGCCAGATCTTTTAAAATTTCAAGAAACCGAGCCTTACATGCCCAATATGCTGATTATAAGCACCGTAAGAGAAAGAACGCTCGAGAGAATCGATGAAATCTTCATCATATTATAGGTAAAGGAATTGCTTTCTGCGACTATATTATCCTCTGGCTGAATCTCTCGTCCTGCTATTGCTACCTTATTCGATTTGACATCATAGATTTCTATCTTCTGGCCAGAATTCCTGTCTGTATCGAAACCGCCCGCCAATCCAACATAGTATTCCCAGGTTCTTTTTGGAATATAAGGATAGCGTCCTGGATACCTCACGGCTCCCGATACGGAAACAAAAAACTGCCGGAAAGGAACGATTATGATGTCGTTAGCTCGCAATTGGATATCATTTGTCAAATCATAGTCGTAGATGAATTTGGCAAGATCGACCGCTGTCTGCGATCCATCTGCATGTATTATGTATGCTGAAGATAGGTCAGATACAGCGGAAAAGAGTTTTCGGTTTGTAAGAGCTGCTTGCGACACGGTTTCGCCTGGCACAAAAGTGTAAGCCGAGCGCTGGCTGGTTTCTGGTGATGCACCAGTGCTACTCAAACCTACTGCTCCCTCAAACCACGCCACAGGAAGGAGCTCCTGCAAGGATGGAACGGTGACTACATCATAGAGTCTCAGCTCCATATCCGGAAATTTGGTGTAATCGAACTGCATTTTTTCGCCCACAGGCGAGCTTTCGGAAAGATAATGCAAGAGCGTGAGGCGCGAGGTATTGGCTTTTTCAGTAAAGCCATCAGCGTATACGCTCACGAGCTCTTTGAGACCCTCGCCAGGCAGAAGCTGGTAGGTCCCAGGACGTTTTACTTCACCCTGTATTGTCACCAGATTGGTAAGGCTAGAAATCCTGATCTCATCGCCAGGCCTCAAGAAAGGATCCTGCGAAAGATCCCCATAGCGCTCCGCTTTGAAAAGATCGAAAATTTTCTCGTAGCCATCTGCAGATTTTACTTTGACATCGCGAAGCGAAGAATAGCGTGTAAGAAGCGGTGTCACAGCATCCCGCAATCGCGTAAGCCCTGTGATGCCCACCCAGCTCGACTTGGTCACTTCTCCAGTTACGAAGACATACATTGAGCCATAAGGAATTACGATCTTG
>JAAYWE010000154.1 GCA_012516755.1 Treponema sp. | reverse complement strand
TGAGACTTAGAATATACTGGCTATGTGCACTAAGGGATATGGTAATATTATTGGGAAAGTACTGAGAGCGATCAAAACTGACAAAACCATCGATACAGACAGGTTCTCTGTGAAAGGCACGAGGACGTAAGAGAGTGTGCATGGCAAGGCTTTGGTGGCTTAATCGCTGTATGCGGTTATTGATAGTTCCCAAAGAGACCTTGAAGTGTCGAGAGAGTGCGCGCTGGCTCATGCTCGAAGACACAAGACGCTCAATTTGGCGATAGTCGAGCCTTTTCTTGGCAAAGTAATCTAAACTGAATGTCTGTGAAGAGAAGGTGCGGCCGCAGGTTTTGCAGCGATAACGAGGTACATCGCCAAAACACTTGGTGTAATAAAAGCCGAGCGCGACATACCAGCTACCCTCGGGAGCTATTTGGTGATGAGGACAGGCGGGATTAGGGCAGAAAGAAAAAGGATGCATGGATTACCTCCGTACATCCTCTTTATCGCCCTCATCTCTTCATCTTGCTTCAACTTCTTATACAAGGTTCGTAGCACTAATCAAAGTACCAGAGAAGCAATTATTCCCGCAGCAACCGGAATAAGAATATTGTCCCAGTCCTTTGTAGGCCAAAATTCCGCAAAGGTCGTTGCCAATGCAATGATCATAGATGGTATAAAGCGACCTGTAAGCAGATAAACGGCAAGCAAGACTATGGCGAAACACAATATCGATCCTTCTACCGACTTTCCTCCGGAAAACGGCATCGGAATGCGACCGAAAGACTTACCCACCAGGCTCGAGAAGCTGTCGCCAAGGCCGAGCGCGAGTATAGCCACTTTGGCTTGAAGAGGATCAAAAATGAGCAGAGAGAAAGTCGCTCCCAGCGCCAGTGTTATTGGGCCCCATACGAAGCGATTGCTATCCCTGCGGCGTGCGGCTCTTTCTGTGATCGACGAGATTATAGGTACATTGAAGCCCCGGTGTCTTAGAATCTCACTTACGGAATAGAGGAGCATTCCGGCTATCAATGCTAAGACTGGTAGCATGGGCGAAATATCGAGAAGAGGTATACAAAACAAAATGAGGAGATGGAGAGATTTTCGCGTGAGTTCTATGCGCAGTTCATCGATTGGAGATTGAAATCGAATATTGATATGAGGGAGCCCAGGTTTAGAAGAATCAGAAGAGGATTCTTTCTGGTTTTTGTTCACTTTAGCTCGCTTCCTCGACTATCCTTGACATATTGCGGCATGCTTTGTTAGGATGCCGCAGAAGAGTGTTGATTGGGCGATTAACTCAGCGGGAGAGTGCCACCTTCACACGGTGGAAGTCATTGGTTCGAATCCAATATCGCCCATACAGCACTCTTTTTGTATCGGCATGAATTGCACGAGAGAAAATCGTTAATTCTATGAAGTTATGATATACAGAAATCAATCATTGCAAGCGCTTACCAAGGGCTCATGTTTGAACGATTATTTCTTATTGGCTTTTTCTTCCATCACTCCCAGATAATAAATAGACAAACTCGCAACAGCCGCTATAGCTCCAAGGAGGGGCCAGGCCATCTTTAGTCCAAAATGGTCGGTAAAAGAACCAACGATGGGTGGGCTAATGGTCAAGCCGATTCCGCCTAGAAGTGGAAGAAATGCTTGAAATCTTGCCCTGTGCGAAATTGGAGTACTATTTGCGACATAGGTACCCTCGTTTGTCGCAAGGACAATTTCGCCCAAAGTCCAGATTGCCGTGGTTATGTAGATAAGCATTATGGAAGGTCTAAGGCCAATAAATCCGAATCCAAGAGCATACAATAAGCCGGAGAGGGCTACCGCATTTATGGGCTTCCAATGCTGGGTGATTGTCATGATTGGCGTGGATAGCACGATTACCATCGCTGCATTGAGTGTCATCAAAGTGCCATAGATAACTGAACCGCTAGCACCAAAGAATTCCTTGGTCTGAAGTGGCAAGATAAATCGATGTTGTGCATAGACAAAGCCATAGAGCCCCGTCAGCATAGTGAATATGATTAGATTAGGCCTTGAAAGAAGGGCCTGGATAATATTGCCTCTATGAGCTTCATCCTGCCTGCCTGTACCAAAGCTCTTTTCGATCTGCCCGCGAGTAGGCTTTGTCTCCGTAACCTTTAGTCCGACCAGTGTTATGGCTACGAATATTGCGATTGCATTTCCCCAGAAAAGCCAGGATGTGTAGTTTTCAAATAGAAAGCCAGCAAGGAGCATTCCTACTGCAAAGCCCAGATTGTGACCTAGATAAATCAGAGAAAAAGCCGGGCGTCTGTTTTCGGGGGAAGTGAGATCAGTCATCATTGCTGAGCGGGCTGGATCAGTCAACCCGTCAAAGAAAACACTTGCAAGCAAAAACCAGCGAATATTGCTACCAACGGATGGGAAACCACATGGAATATAGCACAAGCCCGACAAGACCTGTGCAAATACCATCAATCTTTTTCGCCCAAAGCTATCGGCAAGCTTTCCACCGACAAGAGAAGCAGGACCATAGACCAGGTTGAGCATCATAATGAAAAAACCAGCCTTCTCTTGAGTCATTGCAAGCCGTCCAGTCAGATACAAAGTAAGAAAAGGAAACACAAACATGCCCATGGAATTTATTATTGTAGCAAAGAAGAGAATATAGAGAGATTGCGAGAGCCCTCGATAAACATCGAAATAGCGCTTTAATGCATTCATAAATAGCAAACATTACATGGCTTAAGATGAAGAGGTCAAGGGCAGCCTATTATGAGCCTCCTGAATTGCCTCGAAAGGCTTAAGCGTAGAACAAGAGTTTTCTGCAAATGCCACAGCAGCGATGCCCAATGGTTTATTTTTTATCTGGATTACATTCAAGAATAAGGACAATTCCGATTCAGATAGAATTGTCATGATTTCAATCATATTTTACAATAGCTCTCATGAAAGGAATAATCGTTGCAGCAGGCTATGGTACACGTTTTCTACCCGCAACCAAAACCGTTCCCAAAGAACTTCTGCCTATTGGTATAACACCGAGTATTGCCTTTATTGTCAAGGAATTTGTAGATTCCGGGATTCAGGATATAATCATAATCTCGAGCAGACGCAAGAAAGCTCTCGAAGACTATTTCGATCGAGAAATCGAACTAGAGGCGCTATTTGAACGAGAAGCTCGTCAAGATCAATTGAGAAAGATTCTTCCTTTTGATGCCCACATAACGTTTGTCCGTCAGATGGAAATGAGGGGCACAGGCCATGCTCTGATGCAATGTGCTAATCTTCTCGATGGGGAGTTTTCCATTGTAGCCTATCCCGATGATATTGTGCTGGGGCCAAAGCCCCTAGCTCGCCAGCTCATCGATATGTACGAAGAGACAGGGAAATGCGTTCTTGCCACGATATTGGAGACTGGCGATGTGTCGCGCTATGGTGTAATAGACCCAGCTCCGGATGGAGTGGGAGTTCGAGGCTTTATAGAAAAACCTGAAAAAGGCAAAGAGCCAAGCCATGAAGTCTCGATTGGGCGTTACCTCTATACACCGAGATTCTTCGAATGGCTCGAGGAGGGTTGGAAGCACCATGGTTCAGGTGAGTACTACCATACATATGCGCTTCAAAAGATGATCAGCGAGGGCAAGGTCGCTTTTTCGCGAGTCCAAGGTCAAAGACTAGACACCGGTGAACCAGCTGGATATTTCGAGGCTCAGCTTCATAACGCCCTTAATGACCCTTCTCTCAAGAAAGTACTAGCCCATTTTGTAGAGGAACATAAGAATGAGCTTTGATCATCCCCTCATAACAAGCCTGCTCCTGTCCGTGCATATAATGCCTGCTACTGTCTATCAAGGCCTAATGCTTGCTTGCGCTTATTAAAGCCGCCCTCTGTGCTCTCTGCGCTTATTGGGAATCGAATTCTAGCAAAATTTTTCCGACCAACTGTCTCGGCCTATAGCCACTCTCGATTAGTCCACTGTAATCGACTTGGAGACATTCTTAGGTGCGTCGGGATGTACGCCGTGATTTTGGATTCCCAGCGAATCAAGCCATTGCATTTTGCGCACCGACATACGGTAAGCAAGATATTGCAGCGCGATTATAGCCGAGAATACAAAGATGCAGGGATCGCCAGATTGAGGCAGGGGAAGATACTTAGACCAATATTTCTCGATGCCCATCGGCACACCTTCCACTGCGAGAGCCAGCTCTTGCGAAGGCTCTGCGATGAGAATAATATCCGCTCCTCTGATTTTGTGAGTGTGTATCTGGCTTATTGTGATACGCCTATCGCGCTCTTCTGGCGGACAGATGAATATGAGCGGATAGTTATGCGAAAGCTTCTCGAAGAGATCATTTGTAATGGCAGTCAATGGCTCGCCTCCAACAAGCTTTTCCAGGTCTGCTAGAGAAAGTAGTGTGTTCCTGCCAAGGATAGTATTGGGGCCATGCTTGAACTCTGCGGCATCATAGCCTTCCGTGTGATTTAGGACTATTTCGCGTATCTTTAAAGCGCCTTCTTTTGCTAGCCCGATGAGTCCTGTTCCCAGGATATGAATAGAAGAAGCCATAAAGAGGTGTGCGGCTATACTCTCGATATCGCCCATCCTGGTCTCGATAGTCTCGGTCATCAGGTCTCTGGCCTTGATCAGGTTCTCTCGAACTTTATGCTCTGGCATAGAGAAGCTTGCGGCTAAAAGGTAGAGGATGGCAATCTGGCTCGTAAAGGATTTCGTTGCTGCTACAGCTATCTCCGGTCCACACAAGAGCGGCAGATAGAAATCCGAAAGCTCTTGAGGTATTCGGCTATTCTCATTATTCACTATGCTGACATGACGCACCGAATTGTTGGTTTTCTTTACATCTTGAAATATGTCGACTAGATCTTTTGTTTCGCCCGACTGAGATATTCCGATAATGAGATCGTTTTTCCCCATACAATTGAAATACATTGAGCGAAACATTCCCGGATTGCAGGGATAGACTGGGATATGTGCTGTTGAATTGAAGAAATAAGCGGCAATAAGAGCTGCATGATACGATGTGCCGGATGCGATGAAGTAAATTCTGCCTCCTGACTGTGTGGTTTCGCGGATAGCATTCTTGAGCTCGCCCGTATATCGCAGAACCGCGCGGCGCTTTCGCCATACGATTACCTTGTCCATGAGCAGAAGCTTTCCTCGCATAGGCGGATTGAGGGCAGCAAGCTCTTTGAGCAGCTCTGTCTCATCCGAGATAAAATCTTGACCGACAAAGTGCGCTGCACCTGTATTCTGAACTCTTGCTTCTATTTCGTTCCAGGCTGGAGATTCAAAAATCTCCTTCATTCCTGAAACCAGAGCCTCATTTCCAAAACGTTCAGAGAGCGAAGAAATTTTCTCCGCGGCTTCCTTGCAATCATCCTTATGGTCTTCAAAAAGCTCTGAAAGAGGTTCGGTAGAGGAATCTCGGAAATAATAACGTAGAATCTGGTTGATGTTGTTCATGCTCGATGAGATTTCCTGCTCCATATAGTGCTGGTATTCGGGTGAGAGCTGGGTATCTTTGATCGAGAGCTTTGATCTCTTGAGGCGAGGATGTGAGAAAAAGGGGTTGCCCTGAAGGTTGAATACGAGGTATTCCTTATCGGTAAACCAAATTCCCTCTCCTTCGGAAAGAGGGATAAGCGTGCGCGTCTTAGAAAGCACACTTGTTAGATCCGAAGAAAGAACGATAAAATTGCCAAAAGAGTCACTGCCAACGCCGGCATAGAGCGAAGAGCCAGACTTAATGGCGAATACTCCCGGCAGCTGAGGATCAGCGATGGCTGCGGCATAGGAACCTTGGGCAAGCGCTTGAGCTCTGCGAATTGCCTCGATCATGCGCAGAACTCCATCGGGCACGCCTTCTGCAAGACCGGCATTCGCATAAGCCTTTCGAAGATAGGCAAGGTCAGAGCTGGCCAGCGATTGGGCGGCAGAATAGTGCTCTTCAATGAGATGCACAATTATCTCTCCATCGTTGTCCGAAATTACCGCATGGCCGCGGGCGGAAAGCCAGGTTTTGAGCGTATCGGTATTCGAGATATTGCCATTATGGGCTCCAACTAGCTCCATTTTGCAATGCACATGATGAGGCTGACTATTGACATCGGTAACGCTTCCATATGTAGCCCAGCGCACCTGTCCAATGAATCGCTGACCACTAAAGGAGTCTATCTGCAGGAGGGGACAGACTCTGGAAGGAGCACCAACTTTTTTTCGCAGCAAGATGCGTTTATCAGCACCTATAAAGGCAGCACCAGTCGAATCGTAACCTCGATACTCGAGACGCTTGAGAAGCGCCTCTGCTTCTTTTCCTATTGAAGGGTTTTCATCTCTATAGACAAGTGAAACAATACCGCACATAGCTTTGTATTATACCATGATATTCCATGGCTGCGGAGTCAATTTGTCGGAGTTCATTATTAGAGCCCATCTATCATAGCATATTCATAAGAAGCAAAAGGCTTCGGAATCTCCATAATGCCTTTCTTAGAAACATGCAACGAGGTAGTATATGAAATGTCAGAAGGATATCAACGCTATTTGGTGATTAGTGAATAAAGAAGACCAGGAAAGGATCAGGATGCATCGATGATAAAACCTCTTGAAATTCATTATGAAGTGAGAGGATATGACTGCGGTTATGGCGGACCTCTTAAGCCCTTTGCACTTGCCAATTTCTTTCAGGAGACAGCAGGAGTCCATGCAACGGTTTTGGGCATCGGCATGGAGGATATGTGGGCTAGAGGGCTTACGTGGATGCTTTCGCGCATCGACATCCGTATCGAAGCAATGCCTAGAACTGGGCAAAGGGTTATCGCCAGAACTTGGCCTGTCGGAGCAAAAAAAATCTATGCACAGAGGTGTCTCGAACTTCTGGATGAATCCGGCTTTAGATATGCAGGTGCCCTGTACGAATATATCATCGTGGACATGAAGACTCGGCGTGTGGTTCGACCGGAGAGAACGCTTCCAATCGATCTGACCACGGATTACCCTCTACCATTTGTGGATCTCTCTCCTGGCGTCGAGGATGCTTCTTTTGGAGCATTTCCTCAGGCGACTAACAACTCAATGCAAGATAAAAAAGAGCCATATGCGGAACCTAAGAATACTCTCCTGCTAAATGGTTTTTCCGAGGTCTTTGCTTTAGAGGCTCGCACACGGCACATCGATCAAAATGGCCATGTCAATAATGCTCACTTCATAAATTGGCTATGCGATGCGGTGCCTTGCGCAGATGGAGAGACTATCTGTCGAATCAAAGTCGATTTTGTACGCGAGATTCTAAAAGGAGGAAAAATAAGCGTATGGATAAAGCCCATTCATACTATAAGCAACTCTATATCCGAAAATGCATTGAAGCAGGCAGAAAAGATTAAAGCCCCACACTCCTCTTGGCTTTCAGCACTTGCTTGCGATGGGATTCTTGCAGCACAGGCTATGATTACTGCTACGAACCTTGTGTATAAGAAGTCGAAGTAAGAAGTAGGAAATAGAGCCAATAAGGGAAGAGCAAGGAGCTAACTATGTAGACTTTCCCTTCTCGATAGAGAGCTTAGAAGAGAGCTTAGAAAGCCCATTGCAGATCATCGCAGAGAATCAGTGTGCTTTACAAGGAATATGTCCAATGTGCTGCATAGACTTGTGCTGTAAATGCTGTATATATAAGAAGAAAGCAGATCATGTACCTGTCTATGCTTATGCATATGCATAAGAAGCCTTCCTTATGCCATTCTCAATCCTTATACACAAGGTTCGTAGCAGTACGAGCGGCCTCCAAAGCAGCTTTATAGTTTGGCTCCTGAGCAATTTCCGGCACTTGTTCCGTGTATATAACCTTATTGGCTTTGTCGAGCACAACTACCGCTCGCGATAAAAGGCCAGCCATAGGACCAGAGATAATCTCGACACCATAAGCCTTGCCAAAATTTCTTGTTCGCAGTTCGGATAGGGTGATAACCTTATCTATTCCTTCGGCTTCGCAAAAGCGCTTCTGTGCGAAAGGCAGGTCCCTACTGATTGTCAAAATGACTACATCATCAATAGAAGATGCAGCCTTGTTGAATGCTCGGGCACTGGCGGCACAGACGCCGGTGTCAAGACTAGGAACTATATTGAGGATTTTGATCTTCCCTTCAAAATCCTCTAGGCTTACATCGCTGAGGTCAAATTTGGACAAGCTAAAATCAGAGGCCGTGGTTCCTTTTGCTGGAAGAGACCCTATTGTTTGGATTGGGTTTCCTTTAAACGTGATATTTGCCATTCTTATACTCCTATAGATAGCTATATGAAATAAATATATTGAAAATCATATATTATCGGCAAGGTAAGAATAGCTGCTCTGTTATTTAAGATTTCGGATTCTTACTTCGATATCTTTATCGCTAGAGAGCAATCTTGTTATCTCGCTTGTATCGGTCGAACCGAAATGGTAAGGATAGAGAATCCTGGGCTTGATGATTCGGGCAGCTTGAGCAACCTGCGTTGGTGTCATGGTAAAGGGCAGATTCATTGGCAAAAATGCAATATCAATTTTACCGATATTTGCCATTTCGGGTATCGGCTCCGTATCTCCTGCTATGTAGATACGCAGTGAACCAATACTCAGAACATAACCATTGTCTTTTCTTTCTCTTGGATGATAGCCCATCCGGGACGAAGTGATGTTATAGGCAGGTACTGCGAGCACGGTTACTCCTGCAACATCGATCGAGTGGCCATGCTGTAGAACTTCCCCATGACCAAGCTTTTTGCGGGATGCCTCCGACAGAATTATGCGTGTTTCAGGCTTGCTGAGGGCAGCTATAGCTTTTGGATCGAGATGGTCGTTGTGCTCGTGTGTTATTAAGATTAAGTCGGCCTTGGGGTACTTGGAGAAATTAGCATATTGACTCACCGGATCTATATAGATATTAGAGCCGTTGTAGGCTAGAAGCAAAGAGCCATGGCCAAGAAAGACGATCTCCAATTTGCCTTTCAGTGTATCGAAGAAATCGGATTCTTTTCCTTCTGGCCAGCCCTGGGCATAACCTGTCATCGCTGAAAGCGAAAAGGCCAATACAATAGAAAAGAGCATATTTGCCATATCGCACCTCTCTATTATTAGATTAATGCCAGCGATAAGCCAAAGTCAATAAAATCTGTTTTCGAGAGGAAAACTGATCTGCACAAATAAGAAATCCAGGCAAAGATCATGTTGTTCATTGCACACCTATTTGATGATATGGCAGCGGAACCATGTTCTTAGCATTCGTGAGTACGGTTACATAGGTCCGTATGATGCAGTAGGAAATGTGGTGGATCTCGATCTTCCGGCAGATATTGCTCCCTATCGAGCTGGTGGAGCCGGTTATTTTGGTTTTCAGAAGAATACCTCATAGGCCTCTTTGTAGGGCAGCATAGACTTGAAAAGAACCTTTAGTTTCTAGTGCGAACACTACCCATTATCACGGATGAACTGCTTATCATGGATGGACTGCCGAATTTCCGATAGAGAAGCTCTGGCACGCATTGGAGCTAATGCACATCTGACGCTCTATCGAACATGGGAAAATATAATGGACAAAGTTACACAGAGATGTTTTTCTATCTTCGAGCGTTGGGAGCAATGAGGCCTTTGGGAACTCTGTGGCGCCTTGAACGAGAGTCTTTGCTTGCTATGTCAGAAATGAATAGCAACGAGAAATAATATAAATTATGTAATGTGACAAAGCATAAATCACCGCATAAATCACCTCACATTTCATAAGGAAAGAGATAAGGTTGATTATCTTCGAGACGTTTTGTTATGGTTCTTAGGATTACCTGCAGATCCCGCGATTCAGTCACAAAATCGAGGGAGTCTCCGGGGATAGTAAGAATTGGGGCAAGAGTAAAAGAGGAAATCCATTCCTCATAGAGATTGTTGAGTCCTTCGAGATACGAATCGGGAATCGATGATTCGAAATCTCGCCCGCGCTGCTTTATTCTCGACTGCAGAGTAGATACCGAAGCACGGATGTATATCACAAGGCTTGGGTGAGGCAAGATTTCGGCAAGGGTTGCATATAGGGCTTTATAGATACACCATTCGCGCTCGGCCATGATTCCCTGGATATAAAGATTCCTGGCAAAGATTTCGGCATCCTCGTAGATCGATCTGTCTTGAACAACGGAATGCGGATCTTCGCTCAATTTGCGGTGCATATCAGCTCGATGAGACAGAAAGAAAAGCTGGCTATGGAATGCCCATCGTGACATATTTGCATAGAAATCCTTGAGAAAAGGATTTTCCAGGACTGGCTCAAGATAAGCTATAAATCCTAGATGCTCGGCGAGCAGGCTCACAAGTGTCGATTTTCCTGCACCGATGTTGCCGGCAACCACAACATATCTGCGACTCATTTCAATCGAAGACTAATCTCTAGAAAGCAAAGGCGCAAGCCTATAACCAAGGTATGGTGTAGGTATGGTGTTCAATTGTAAAGCATAGCAAAGCATTGTAAGCATTGCAGCGCACCGTTGCTTTTTAGGACAAAGATAAGTATCCTCTCTCATATAGTACGAGAGAATATATCCCTCAATGGGAAGGAGTCTTATTCATGAAACGCTTTGTAATCTTATTATTTGCATGGCTCGCTGTGATTGCTTCTATCGGTGCGCAGCAAGCTCCAGCCGTCCAGTCACCCTATTCAGATGCTGCGCCTCAGACGAAAGAAATCATCGATGCTGCTCGTCTCCTGGAAGCCAAAGGTCAATATTCAAAAGCCTGGAATCTACTTGCTGCCTTCGACCCTGACAGCAAAGATGGTTATGTTCTCGCCGAGAAGATTCGAATAGCCCTGGAAGACAGCATTGGCAATGGTATGCTAGTCAGTTTTAGCTTCGTCGATTTAGCGGAAGGGCAGAGCATCTATGAAGCATTTTTGAACCCACCCGAAAAGCAGACAATAGTGGATTTCAATCCTCTAGATCTAGTCGAAGCGCTAGAAAAATCCAGCGAAGCTATACCACCTATTCTCTCCCTTGAATTAGCAGGTTACCTTTACGCCGTAAATCAGCAATATAGCGATAATTGGATGATCGATGGCTATACTATTCAACAAAAGGCGGTAGAAAACTACGATAGAGCTCTCGCTTATGGCCTATATAACGACAAGAGTCTTGCAAATCACGCCGAACTTCTAATGAATCTTCAGCAGTATGAAGGTGCCGAAAAGGTACTAAGACAAGCTATTTCTCTATTTCCCGAGGAGCTTAGCTTTGCGGTAAGCCTTGCAAACAGTCTCAACTACCAGGGCAAATTCGACCAAGTTTATTCTGTTATCGATAAGGTAATCGAAGATCCTGATGTCACTAGTTCCACGTATAATGCCTATGTGGAAGGTATCAAGGCCGGCCTCAATTCTGGTGATACGCAGAAGACTGATTTATATGTCGATGCGATGATCGAGCGCTTTCCGGATGAATATGCCCCAATGCTGATTCAGCATCTTGTCGCAGTAATAATGGGCGAAATAGAAGAAGCCAATGTCTCTGCGGACAGCGTTACCGAAAAATTCAACGTCGATCCCAATGTCGTACAATCGCTGCTATCTACCTGGCTTGGTGCTTCAGACCCGGTTTCGGGCTTCGATTATCTAAACCGCTCGCTTGAAAAGTATACGAGCGATGATCAAGCAATGGGGACCTTGTTCTTCTATAGAGCACTTATGTATGCACAGACAGCTCGGTCAGCTGATGATCTCAAGCTAGCCATTGTCGACATGGAGGAAACAGAGAAGCGCTTTAGTGCCGTATATGATAAAGAAGATCCTGTCTTCCAGACTATTGAACAGCTCCTCACAGAATGGAAACAGATTATAGAACAGCTCCAAGAGAGTGATAGTGCTTCGTCCTCCGAGCAGTCCACTCCCCCTGAAGATTCGAATACGGCTTCTGGGACGAGCAACTGAACTGATATTTGCAAAAAGAGACTATGCAATCGGTCTTTTGCATTCACAATGCGACTGTCATTGCGGGCTATGCGCGCATGGACCGCAGTGCTGTGCTTGTGGAGGGCGATTCAATCGCCGATGTTTTCTCTGAGCGCAGATTTGCGCAAAAGTCCTTTGGGCCACAGGTGCATTTGATCGATGCCGGGGGCGCCTATCTTACTCCCGGCTTTATAGACACCCATATTCATGGAATTGGAGGCTTTGGCACAGAAGACATGTCCGCCGAGGCCATTCTTGCAATGAGCGAGATACTACCTGCTTGGGGAGTGAGCTCTTTTGTTCCGACATTGTATCCCATGCCGGAAGAAGATATGATCCGGGCAATAAGAGCCGTGGTCTTGGCGATGGGTCATGAAACAGGAGCCGAGATTATTGGAATTCATATAGAAGGCCCGTTCATCTCACCCGCTCAACTTGGGGTACAGAGAATAGAGTTTGTCAGGCCTGTGGATCTGGAGCTAATGCAGCGCCTTTGGGATGCTTCGGAAGGTCATATTGTCAGCATGACCGTAGCGCCGGAGCTCAAGGGAATGCGCGAGCTGGCGCTGTTCTGCAATCAGTTGGGCATTGTGCTTCAGGCGGGCCATACCGATGCTAGCTACGAAAACATGATAGAAGGCATGCAAGCCGGAATAAGGCACTCCACACACATGTTCAATGCGATGAGTCGGCTTCATCATAGAAACCCTAACGCAGTCGGAGCCGTCCTTATCCAGTCGGATTTATCTTGCGAGATTATAGCGGATGGGTTGCATGTGCATCCTGATCTGATTCGCCTTCTTTTCCGAGACAAACCGGAAGGCAATATCGTGCTGGTTACAGACTC
>JAAYWE010000153.1 GCA_012516755.1 Treponema sp. | reverse complement strand
CTTGAGCGCCGAAAGGTTGAGCACATAGTCGTAGCCAGGCCCGTTCGCGATAAAGGCATCGAAGATATCGCTCCCTGCATCGATGGCAAAGGTGGCAAATTCACCCTCGATATACCCAAGCGACGAGCGAATATCGCGCACGAGCTCGACCATGTTGTTCTCTGAAATATCGACCACATGGAGGAGCTTTGGGCTTCGGGCAAAAATCTCTTTGGTGACCGCCTGGCCGATGGAGCCAGCACCACCGATGACTAAAAAGCGCGAACCCTGGACAAGGTCTGAAAGCGCTTCTTCGTGGGTAGCGATGTCTGCGGCAAATAAATCAGCATCGCGACCAATAAGGTTTAGGGTTGCATCCATAATGTTTTTGACAAGATTGACAAGATAATGTTTTTAACGGGATTACAAGATTGCACTGGATTTACGAGATGATTCTATTCACAAGGCCATTCTCTATGGCCATTTCTGCATTGATGACGATAGGCTGATCCAACACAAAGCTTTTTACAATAGGTTGCAGTCTAATTTTTAGGGCATCAGAGATTTGGAAAAGGGCATACGGTGGATGTTCTTTTAGAACGAGACAAGGGGTAATCGAAAGGTCACCCAGCACTGCCTGTGCTATGGTATCAGGAAGGTCTGAAAGCTGGCTATAGTGCCTCCCCACTTTTAAGCCTATAAAAACCAAAAGTGTAGTGACCATTTTATCACAGATATTCTGAAGGAACTTTTCCCAAGGCTCTTTCTGCGTAGTATTATCTTGCAGTGGCTTAGGAGCAGAGCTTTTAGCCTCTATGAGAAATACTCTCGTTTGAACACCTGATTTTTTTGCAATTATGAAATCACAGGTCTTTACATTAAGTGCCCGCATGGTGGGGCAGCTCTCAATTTTGAAATAGTTCTCAGCCTGCTCTGCAAATTCCATGCCGGATTCGATGTTGCCGTTCATGAAAGACTGAGCTCTACTTCTTGCTCATAGAGACGCACCGACTCGCGCACAATGGGGTTATCGGGATATCCATTCTGAAGATCGTCGATTGTTGCTACACCGTTTTCTAGCGACAAAACCGGCATTGGTTCCTTATGCTTTGTTGCAAGGAGACTGAGCCCCTTGACCACAAAATAGGAATGAGTCGATACAAAAAATTGAATACCGCTCTCTGAGAGCACATAGATGGTCTTCATGAATTGAGAGATCGCCTGTGGATGAAGCGCTGCTTCAGGTTCGTCGATAAAAATAACTGATTTATTATCGAGGTAGTGGTTGCCAAGGAGCGTATCGAGAATAGCCAATTTCTTTACACCTTCCGAAGCCACGCTGATAGGAAACAAATAACGGTCTTTCTTGTAGAGCCAACGATCGTTTTCGTCTTGATAGACTCTGCCTCCAACAACGTCTGCTATACTGCGCCTTGCGTCTCGAAATTCCTGGTAATTCCTCCCTTTTTTTGGCCCTATTGAGATAATCTTTGCAAGATCATAGTACGTATCATCGAAGCCAAACAACTTTGCGCGCTCCCGAGAATCGATGATAACTTTGTAGAGTGTGAGTATTTCTTTTTCAGGCAAAAAAAGCGAATTGCTTGAACGAGATTGAGAAGGCTCAATGATATCCAAAAGGGTCCTTACAGTACTCTCACCAAACGAATAAGCAAGAGTGCCCTCATCCATCTCCATGCGAAATTCAAGCTTCCCGATCTGGCCTTTTGCGACAAGATCGCCCAACTTTTCAGTTTGAAAAGTCCAATAGAGCTTGTCTGAAAGGATTTCTGATAATTTCCGAGGCTCGTCCCCCCGTTTATATTCCTCCGATGCCTTAACTGCCGAATAGGCAGCCTTAAGAAGAAAAGTCTTGCCCGTACCATTATTACCAATGACAAGATTGACTTTTGCAAGACCTTTCCATTCGATGGCAGCAAGCGGCCCATAATTCTTTAAAATCAAAGATTTGATCATCGGCTTTCCTTTGACGAGATTGACGATATAATGTTTTTGACAGAATTACAGGATTGTACTGGATTTACAAGATAATACATAATTCTGACATATCGTACGAAATCTTCGATACGCTGAATCATTTGAGCTTTCTCTTGCTTTTTCAGATGTTTAGAAGTGCTTACGATCATAGCAATCCTCTCTTATCTTATACTACAAAAATAGCGAAGCACACTTCAAGATTACGAGAGAATTGACTCATTTTCTTCACTTTGGCAAATTCTTCTCGAGCGAGTCGCACACGAGGTCGACTTCGGCATCGGTCATGGTGGGATAGAGCGGCAGGGTGAGTTCGTGGTCGCTGATGTATTGGCTTTTGGGGGTGGGGCCGACCTGCGATTTGTAGGCGGTAAAGCTCTGGATGGCGGGATAGTGGATGGAGGTCTGGATGCCATTTTCTTTCATGAGGTCGATGAGTTTGGCGCGGTCGATGTCCTCGGCAAGGAGGATGGGCATGATGTGGTAGGTAGGTGTG
>JAAYWE010000152.1 GCA_012516755.1 Treponema sp. | reverse complement strand
TGCTAAAGAAGATATTCCAGATGCTCAATTTTATGATCTCATAAGAAAAGAATATCGGGAAGGAAAGCTATCCATGCAATTCTCCGCAAAACATGCTTCCTGGTATGAAACAGATAGGCGCTTGGAGGTTGAAGAGCTTGCTTTCATCACCTACAATGGCGATGATGGCTCTATATCAGCTTATGGCGATGCGCAACACGCTATATTATATGAAATTAGTGGAGACGCAGAGTTCTCAGGCCATGTGCATCTGCAGAGTGCTGAAGGCGATGCTTGCTTTGAAGCTTTTGAACTTAGTTATAGAAGAAGCCTTGATGTATTCGAGACACCCTTTGATGCCGAAGTTCTGATAAAAATAGGCAATCAGCTCCTTCTTGCTGGCAATGGCCTTCTTTTCGATGTTAAGCAACAATACTATCATATTGAGAAAAATGTTCATGGTTCAGTAAATCAATAATATGAGGTAGAATGTCGGCATGAAATCGAAGATTTTTGCATTGATTCTCAGCTTTATGATGATATTCGTACCATTCAGTATTGGCTTTGCTCAAACAAACCCGCCCAATGTGCAGCCTAGCCCTGAACCGCCAATGCAAGGTCAACAGACTCAGCCTTCGAGCGGCAAAAAGCCAATCGTCTTTAGCGCTAATACTGTCCAGGGAGTTATTGCAAAAGGCAAAGAGAATACCATTCTTATGGGATCCGTACATGTTACGACAGGAAGCTTGACCATTACCGCAGATCGCATAGATCTTAGCGGCGAAGATTATGTCAATGTAGTCTGCTTGGGCAATGTAACCGTACTGGACACGGAAAAAGGATTCTCTCTAGTCGCTGAAAAGCTCAACTACCATCGAGATACCGAGATAGGCATTGCGCAGAGAAAGGTTTATGTAAATGATACAAAAAACAACACCATCATAGAAGCTGAATGGTTAAGATTCGATCAAAAACAATCAATCTTTGAAGCAGCGGTCACAGTGCAGGTACGCAAGGAAGATATGTCGATAAGTTCAGAATATGCATTGTATAATCGCGATACAGAGGAAATATGGCTTCATGGTGGTGCTATTGCAGTGACCGAAGATGGCGTCCTTAAAGGCGATGTAATTTCTTCTTCGTCTGACTGGTCCAAACTCAAGATCTCTGGTGAAGTCTCAGGGACTATCACCCCAAAGGAGACCGCCACATCTCAATGACCGATGCAATACTCGAAGTATTCAACTTAAGAAAATCCTTTGGTCCTGTACTCGCTGTCTCTGATGTCAGTTTTTCCATGAAGGAAGGTGAGATAATTGGTTTACTTGGCCCAAACGGAGCTGGAAAGACAACAGTATTCTATATAATCGCAGGATTTCTAAAACCAAATTCTGGCTCCGTACGTCTCAATGGAGTGATTATTAATAATCTCCCCATGTATAGGCGAGCAATACTTGGAATCTCATATCTCCCCCAGGAGTCGTCTATTTTTCGCAGGATGACCGTCGAAGAAAATATCCTTGCGGTGCTCGAAGTCCGTAGTGGATTATCCTCTGCTGCAAGAAAGGAAAAAGCCTATTCTCTTATGGATGAATTTGGGATTGTGCATCTTGCGAAACAGCCGGCCTACACTCTGTCTGGAGGCGAACGCCGAAGAACTGAAATAGCAAGGGCTTTAGCAGTAGAGCCGAAATTTCTTCTCCTCGATGAACCATTTACTGGGATAGACCCTATTGCCATACGCGAAATAAAGTCCCTTATACATAATCTCTCTAATAAAGGAATAGGTATTCTCTTGACTGATCATAATGTTCGTGACACGCTTGCTATTACATCGCGTGCATATATAATTAGCAAAGGAACTATAGTAGCAAATGGCCAGCCACAGAGCATTATCGAAAACCCTCTTGTCCGTGAAACATATCTAGGGCATGATTTCGAAATGTAGACGCTCCGTTTGGGTTGATATTTTATGTAAGCGCATCATAAAAAGCCATAGATTAAATAACGACGATAAAAGCTTATTGCAATATATACAAGGAGAAAAAGTTGAATAATATATTGCGGCCTTCAAAAACCTTAAGTTGGCTCATACATAGTCTTTTGGAGAAGAAGATTACAGAGCATAAATTGCTGTTGACGGCAGGGAGTGCACATGTTACATTCTAGACAGCCCGTATGGGCTACCCACCATTTTCTATCGGAAAAACCATGAGGTATTTTGATACTCACGCCCACATCGGGCTTATTTATGATGACCCGATTGAACAGCTTCTTGTTTGCCAAAAAGCTAAACTTGCCGGGGTCAGTCGCATAGTCAGCATCTGCAACAGCCTCGTGGACTTCAAACAGGTATATGAGAACCTTAAACCTGCTGAATATGTCTACCATGCTGTCGGTGTATCACCATCAGAAGTAAACAATCCTGGTAAGGATTGGCAGCGCTTTATCGAAGAAGCTTCAAAGCTTTCAAGAGTAATCGCAATAGGAGAAATCGGACTCGATTATTATCACAAATTTGGTGATAGACGCAGTCAGATAGAGCTCTTTATCGAGCAGCTAGAAATTGCCGCAAGGCTAGGTCTCCCTGTCATTATCCACAATCGAGAGGCTGGTAAAGATGTGCTGGATATCCTAAAGGATCGACTGCCACCTGCAGGAGCAGTTCTGCACTGCTATTCGGAAAATGCAGCTTATGCGGCAGACATCCTCGATCTCGAACTGGATATCTATTTTTCATTTGCAGGTAATCTCACTTATAGGAATGCGAGAAATCTGCACGAAACAGTTGCATTCCTTCCTCTAGATCGAATATTACTAGAAAGTGAAGCGCCATTCATGGTACCTGCAGAGTATAGAAATAAGCGCAATATGCCTGAATACCTTCCTTCCACAGCGCAATTCCTGGCTGATTTTTTAAACATCGATGTGGAAGAAGTGGCTGAAACAACATACCAAAACGCTTGCCAGTTCTTTAAGCTTGCGCCTTAGAAATTATATTGCTTGGATAAAGAGATTTGAAAAGCAATTGAAGAAAGCGATCTCCTTTTTGATGAATTTCGACTCACGGAATGTGCCATTTTTTCTTGCGCCGGTGGCCGGTTATTCTGATGTGGCTTTCAGAGCCATCTGTTTTGAGATGGGAGCTGCGCTCTGCTATACAGAAATGATTAGCGCGGAAGCACTGGTCCGAGGTCATCCTAAAACAAAACTCCTTCTGGCCCGCGATTCTTCGGAGCGATATTTTGCTATCCAGCTTTTCGGTTCCAACCCCACAACATTAGCAAAGGCTGCCCGAATCGCAGCTGATTATAAACCAGTTGTAATAGATCTGAATTGTGGCTGTCCTGTTCCCAAAATCATCAAAGCAGGAGCGGGAGCAGCATTGCTCAGAACTCCCGAACGCATAGGAGAAATCGTACGTGCGATGCGCGATCAAACCTCCGTCCCCATTTCCATAAAGATGCGTACTGGCTGGGATCAAGACTCGATCAATTATCTCGAAGTCGCAGCCATTGCCGTACAAGCAGGAGTATGCGCTATAACACTACATGGCCGAACACGCGCACAGGGGTATTCAGGCAAAGCGGACTGGGAAGCAATTAAGGTTCTCTCTGAGCAAACCTCTGTCCCTGTATTTGGTTCTGGCGATGTCCTAAATGCAGGCGCAGCAATATCCATGATCCGCGAGACACGCTGCGATGGTGTCATGGTAGCAAGGGGAGCTATAGGTAATCCTTTCATTTTCTCGGATCTGAATGAGTTGGATAATCCCAAAGAAGCCGAGGCATATTCTTACAAACCTCCGTCCCTGTTCATTGAGAATTCTTCTTGCCCAGAGAGAACCTTATTGGGACTTAGAAACCCAGGTATTATAGCTAAAACTGCTCTTCACCATCTCGAAATGTCTGCTAGATATCTCGGAGAGAGGACAGCATGCATCGAGTTTCGAAAGCACTTTTGCGCTTACACAAGAGGTCTTCCTGGAGGAAGTGAATTACGTGCCAAAGCGGTTCGCTGCTCTACTATTGACGAGTACAAGCCCCTTATTGAGATAATTGCCAAAGCGCCTACCTAAATTGATCTTTTCAAAAGATAATATCAATGATTAGAAATGAGCCAATCGGGCATTATACCCATATATTGCTCAAAAGCACTTCGAAAACCCTGATCTATTGCTACCCTTGATTCAGGATTAGACATCACTGCTTCGAGCCAATGATGCAAAAAATCTCTCGAGAAGTCTTCCCAATAATCTGGAATTCGGGCAGGCTCCGGTATGGCAGCTGGCAATAATGGGTTTTGTCCATATTCAGGAAAGTATCGTAGGAATATAGTCTCATTTACTTGCATTATACTGCTGAAACCATCAAAGGCGCCTACATAATCGGGCAGAAGCTGCTGTGATTCCATTTCTTTCCATATTTTCTCCTGGTTTGTTGCGACAAAAAGCCATCTAGCGAACTCTAACGCTGCTTTCCGATTTTTTGAGCCCCTAGGAATTCCAATAAATCTCGAATTTTCGGTTAATATGATCTTATGGTCTACCGCTGGAAAGCGATAGCGAAGCTGTTCCCTGATTGAGTGAGGAAGCTTGAAGTATTCGCTTGCCTTCATAGGCCAATAAAGCACTTTTCCTTCAAGAACAAGCTGATATCCAGGCATGTTGAAATATGTAAATGCAAAGTCATCTTGTTGAGATACTCCTATATCAGAATTAAAAGATAACAAGCCTTCAATACATTTTTCAAGATTTTGCTTGTTCCATAAAACCGGCCATGAGCTAATATCATCTGATATGGCGGGGACAGAGGTCGGCTTCCATTTTTCATTTGGAGTAAAACCGACATTTGCTGCAAGAAGCCAATTCTCAGCAAAACCCAGATCCCACCTTGGAGAAAATCCCATGCTGCTAATCTTGCCATTTTCTATCCGAGTAAAAGCTTGAGATGTTTGGCGAATCGTCTCGGGATCAAGCATGGCTGTACCTGCTCTTGCAGTTTCGGATTTGTTCTCAATAATCAATTCGCAATCAAAAGAAACAGGTAATAAAACATGCTTTGAACCCAATTTACCTGCATTGAGCAAGGCTGGATACATATCGTTTGGATCAAGATAATACTCTGAAAAAAGTTCATCCAATGAAGCGAATTTTTTCATCACAAGATTCGAAAGCATGTATCTTGCAATTATCAGGGACGGAGGTTTGGTCGTCTTAATTATCTCGGAAGCAGGGAACGCTTTATATTCAACATCGATGATATACCGATCGTTCTCTCGATTAAAAAGTTGAGCCGCGATTATCAGTTCGGGCATGTCTGTCCAAACAAGAGCCCTTGGGGCTAAATTTGCACATGCAGTGCATAGAAAGAATATCAATAGAGCAAATATGCCAATACCAATGCGAAATGCGCATCGTCTATACAATTTCTCGTTCCTCACATAATCTTCATGGATAGTGCTATCATAGTAAAGAATCAATTGCATGCAAAGAAGAAGGTCAAGCTAGATTATGCAAAAATCCTTCGATTCGATAGAAAGAGCAAGAATCAATTGGCACTCTCAATGCCTAAGAGTTCGTTATGGTGAAAAAGTATGGAGATTAGGCATCGATGCAGGTTTCACTTGTCCACACCGCAGTGTAGATCGGTTACACGGAGGGTGCCGTTTCTGTGCTTCAGATGGAAATGTCTCAGCTTACCAGAAATCGCAAACCTTCAAGTCGAAAACCTCTGTCCCCAATACCATTAATGCCAACGTCAATGCAAGCAATCATATCGATGATGGATCCACTATCGAACAACAGATCCGCCGTGCGCTTGCTTTTACTCAACGACGTTATAAGGCAAAAGCCTTCTTTCTCTACTTTCAGGCATACACCTGTACTAACGCGCCAGTCCCTATGCTCGCCAGAATATACGACAACGCTATAGCGACATTTGAGCGCCTTTACTATGATGCTCAAAAACAAGCTGGCATGGATCTTCAGTTATCTAATTTGTCTAAGACACCTTTAAAAGGAATTATTGTATCAACAAGACCAGATTGTTTTGATATAGCGAAGGCAGAACTGCTAGCATCCTATAGAAAACAGGGTTTTGAAGTATGGGTCGAATTTGGCCTTCAATCAATGCACGAGGAAACACTCGCTCTTATTAATCGAGGCCATGGTATCGATGAATTTCTCAATGCCATGGATATTGCCAAAAAAGCTCAGCTTAGTAGAACCGTACATTTAATTTTAGGATTACCGGGAGAATCTCACGGGTCTATGATTGAGACTGCTAAATTCGTTGCCCAAATAAAACCAGAGGGATTGAAATATCATGATTTACATCTAGTAAAAGGATCAGCATTCGCGCGAAGTTTCTGCTCTGGCGAGATTGCATTGATGCACCCTTCTCGCCTTCCTGCTCTTCTAGCTGACTGTCTTGAGCTAATGCCTGCATCGACTGAGATTATGCGTCTGTCAGCTGATTTTCGACATGATGAGACAATCAATCTTCATCCACAAGTCGACAAACATAAACTGGCTCGAGCAGTTGAGGAAGAACTTGCAGTTCGTGATTCATTTCAGGGACAGAGGTTTGAATTTGACTGAAAGAAGAGCCATCGATGATAGTCATTTCAGCCCTTGACAATTGCCATGCTTTCTCGTATTGTCGATTCTCGCCGACTGGTCTGCTGACATTGGAGCGGTGTCCGAGGGGTTTAAGGAGACGGTCTTGAAAACCGCTGTACCGCAAGGTACCGGGGGTTCGAATCCCCCCTGCTCCGATAAAAGCCATCTGGTCTAAGGAGAGGTGCGAGAGAGGCCGAATCGGGCTCCCTGCTAAGGAGTTGTACCTCTAAAGGGTACCGAGGGTTCGAATCCCTCCCTCTCCGATTTTTCGTGAGGCTATAGCTCAGCTGGATAGAGCTTCAGATTGCGGATCTGAAGGTCGGAGGTTCGAATCCTCTTAGCCTCATTCTTATTGGAGAGATGCGAGAGCGGTTGAATCGGGCGGTCTCGAAAACCGTTGTACCCGCAAGGGTACCGTGGGTTCGAATCCCACCCTCACCGCAAGAGTAGCCCGGATGGCGAAATTGGCAGACGCGCTACATTCAGGGTGTAGTGAGAGTAATCTCGTGCAGGTTCAAGTC
>JAAYWE010000151.1 GCA_012516755.1 Treponema sp. | reverse complement strand
GTATCGATCAGAGAATTCCCAACAAATAGTATTAGAATTCCAAATCCCATTATTAGACCTATAATGAGGGATTTTTTTCGGTGAAGGCAAATATTCCTCCATGCAAGACGTGCAGAAATCATGCTTGACTGCCTTCTGTACCAGTGGCTTTTGTGCCAGTAGCTCTTATAGAATTGCGGAAATTCAATGTATCGCCAGACCGGTCTTCATTTATCCTGAAGTCCTCCACGATTATGCCATCTTTGAGACGTATTATATGATCGGCTTCTTCGACTATATCCGGATCATGAGTACTGAAGATGAAGGTCGTGCCAAATGTTTCATTCATCTTGCGCATTAGGCGTAGGATGCTTTCGCCTGTAGCAGAATCCAGATTAGCAGTAGGCTCATCAGCAAGCACAATTGCAGGCTTCATAACGAGAGCGCGAGCAATCGCGACACGTTGACGCTGGCCTCCCGAGAGCTCTGCTGGCTTATGCAGCATACGATCCTTGAGACCAACGCTATCGATAAGAAAATCCACCCACTTTTCCCTTTCTGCTTTGGTCTCATTTTCTGAAAGGCCATCGAGAAGAAGAGGAAGTTCCACATTCTCGCGGATATTGAGGACAGGAATAAGATTGAAGGTCTGAAAGATGAATCCAATGGAGCGGTGACGCAACTCCGTGAGTCTATCGTCGTCGAGATCGCTCGTACGCTGTCCATTTACTATCACAGTGCCGGAAGTTGGCTTGTCTACACAGCCTATCAAATTGAGAATGGTGGTCTTACCGGAACCTGAAGGTCCCGCAATGCTTACAAAATCGCCAGAGTGTATTTCAAGCGAAATGTCTCTGATGGCTTCGACCTCGACAGTATCTAAGAAATAGACCTTTTGAACGGCATCGAGCTCAATAATTATGTCTGACATGGGACTTCCTTCTTCAAATTTTCGAGTAAATCCTAATGTTTAGCCAAAATTGTTTCCATAAGAATGAGTTGAAAAAGAAATGAATAATTATAACAATGATTACAATCTGACTGGGTATACCTTGAATCAGGTTATTTCTATCCTCTGCTTATTTGGCATTGCGCTCCATATTTACCTGGGCTAAAATGACAAGCATGGTAAAGCGCTGCCTAGTCTGCATCACTGGCGCTTCTGGCGCTATCTACTCCATACGATTACTCTGCGCACTTGCGGCAAATGGTGTCAGGATCCATGTTGTGACGAGCGAGCACGGCGCGCGAGTCCTTCTTGAAGAGACAGGTCGTCCACTTGGCTATTGGCTCGGAAGGCTGCAATCTCAAGGAGGTCCGGAAGGAAGGCATGCTTTTATTACCATGCATGAGAACAATGATTTCTCGGCAGCTATTTCATCAGGTTCCTTTCGGCTCCATGGAACGGTTATCGTACCTTGTTCCATGGGGACGCTAAGCACCATAGCAAGTGGAAACTGTTCGAATCTTATCCATAGGGCTGGAGCTGTCGCTCTAAAAGAAGGTTGGCCTTTTATCGTTGTGCCTAGAGAAACACCGCTTTCCCTTATATCGCTGCGAGCCATGACCCAGCTCAAGGAGGCTGGGGCTGTGATTCTTCCAGCTTCTCCCAGCTTCTGTGGCAAGCCACCCGACATCCAGTCGCTTGTCGATACTGTTGTATACCGAATACTTGATCATCTTGATATAGTTGACAAAGCTATGACAGGAGAGGATCCAGGCAAACCATAATTTCTTTGCGCCAATCTTAGAAAGGCAAAAGCCCAGAACCCTTAATGTCTGCCTTTCAAGTCCTATATTATTTCGATTGCTCCTCTGCTTGTTCCTCGGTGGGCAGCGCTCTGACCTTTCTTTCGTTGAAACCTATCCAAACGGTTTCTCCCTCGGAAGGAATGACCTTACCCAATGGATCTTCTATTTCTATGAGCAGTTCGCCGGTCTCTGTCTTTACATAGATTTCCACATTTGAGCCTAAATAGACCTTGGCAAAGACTTGCCCAGAAGCAACAGCCTCTTCTTGGCTGACAATGCGCAGCGATTCCGGTCTGGCCATTAGTTCAACATCATCGCCTGGCTTAAGCCCTTTTACAGCAGAACTGGCATGCACCATTTTTTGCCCTAATCTGCATATAGCCCTTCCATCTGGTTCAAAACCCTCTAGCTGCGCATGGAAAAAAGCCACCTTACCCACAAAGCCTGCGACGAATACTGAATCGGGTTCCACATATATTTCGCTTGGAGTTCCTATCTGCAAAATCTTGCCTTCACGCATTACAATTATCCGATCAGAAAGACTCATAGCCTCGATGCGGTCGTGTGTCACATATATAGCTGTAATGCCAAGGGTTTTCTGGATACGTCGGATTTCAACTCTCATCTGCTCGCGTAAAAGAGCATCTAGATTCGACAGAGGCTCATCGAGCAATAGTACTTGTGGCTCCACCACAAGCGATCTAGCCAGCGCAACTCGCTGCTGTTGACCACCCGAAAGCCTACCGGGTGCTCTGTGCATTAGTTCAGAAAGCCCAACAAGGTCAAGAATATCCGTGACCTGCTTTTCTATTTCATTCTTGGGTAGCTTTCGTATTTTGAGCCCATAAGCGACATTGTCGAACACATCCATATGAGGGAAAAGACCATAGGATTGAAAAACGGTGGCTGTCTGCCTCCCATTTGGCGGCAAAAAAGTCACGTCTGTATCTCCGATGATGATCTTGCCCTTGGTTGGCAATTCAAAGCCTCCGATCATCCGCAAAGTAGTAGTCTTTCCGCATCCAGAAGGACCCAATAGGGTCACCAGCTCACCTGGCTTTACTTCGAAGTCAGCATCCTCGACAGCATGTACTTCGCCTTTACCTTTCGGGTCTTTGAATATCTTAGTCACATGAGAGAGCGCCACAGGCACTGATTTTGCTGTCATACTCTACCCTTTCCTATAAAATTAAATCTGCTTTTCGGTCGACCCGCTTCGATCGCGATTCATCACTGTGTTGTTATCGTTTTTTCCAGGTACTCGCTTTGCCGCACCAAAAGTCTCATTAGCCCAAAAACGGCTAGCACTATTATGATTAGCGTCGTAGCGAGCACACTAGCCAGTCCAAAACGCAAATTCTCCGAAAAGTTATATATTTGTATAGTGATATGGTACCATCTCGCGCTTATGAGGAATATTATAGCGGAAACGGCTGTCATCGAGCGAACAAAAGTATAAGACATGCTCGATATAAAAGCCGGTCTTATCAGTGGCAAAATAATGGTGCGAAATATCGTTGCCTGGTCTGCTCCGAGGTCTGCCGCTGCTTCTTCTATCGAAGGATCGATCTGCCTTAGCGCCGCGATACCGCCCTCCACACCGACCGGCAGCTCTCTCACCACATAGTTTATGACTAAAATTGCCCCTGTTCCGACAAGAAGCAAGGGGGGTTTGTTAAATGCCAGAATAAAGCTTATTCCTATGAGAGTACCAGGAATGGCAAAAGGCGCCATGATGAGAGACTCCAGGATGCGCTTCCCCGGAAAATTCTTCCTCACGAGTATAAAGGCCGCTACCATCGCAAGAATTCCAGCAATGGGAGTGGCAATTCCAGCCAGTGTAATCGTGGAAACAAGAGATTGCTTTCCTCTCGTCAAAGCCTCACCGATATTAGCTAGAGTAAAGGAATAATCGATACCCCAATTCTTGACAAAGCAACCGGCGACTATTGTGCCGTACAGACCCACAATAAATGCGCTTACCAAAATTACAAAGCCTGTCAGCGCCTTTTTTATTCCAGGAGAGGCTAGATCAGAGAGCCTCGTAGAAGGCTTACCTGTAACAACCACAAAAGACTTGCGATTCACCCAGCGGCGCTGCGCCAGAAATGCCGTCAGAGTGGGTAAGAGCAGAAGAAGAGACAGAGCCGCGCCATTATTCAACCTATTCATACCTATAGCTTCAATATATGACTCTACAGACAGCACCCTATAGGAGCCAGATAGCAGAAGGGGATTTGCAAAATCCGCAAGGGAATTTGTGAACACAAGCAGCCAGCTGGAAAGAAGGCCGGGAGCGGCAAGCGGCAATGTCACATGGCTGAAGGTGTACCATCTGGATGCATTGAGATCGAGCGAAGCGTCCTCCAATGTGGAGTCAATAGCCTCCAGGACTCCTTGCATAGTCATAAATGCGATAGGAAACATGCTGATTGTCTGCGCTAAAGCCAATCCCCACAAACCATATATATTGACATTTTGAAGGCCAAGCCATTGCCTGGTAACGATACCATTCTTGCCAAATAACAGGATGATAGACAAAGTTAGAGAGAATGGTGGCGATATGACAGGCATTGTCGCAAGAGTGGTTATCAATTTTTTGCCTTTTATGCTTGTGCGCGCTACCGCAAAAGCATAGACAAAGCCTATGAAAGTTGAAATCGTCGCGGTCACAATTCCAAGCTGGATCGAACCCCAAAGCGCCTGCAAATACTGGCGATTGGAAAGAATATTCTTCCATACATTGAAAGAGAATCTGCCATCCTTTATCAAGGTAAGACGCACGGCCTCCAAAAGCGGATAAGCGACGAACGCAAGCACTATTGCGGCTAATACCACTATTGCATAACCGCTGATCGGATCACGCGAGAATGTCGCAATGCCAAAGCCAATGGCAAACAAAGCAAAGAAAATCAAGGCAAGAGCATCTACAAGCCTGGTAAAAGAAACATAACCAGTAGAGTCAATGGCAGCAAGAAGAGTAGCCCGCGCTTCGCTATTCTCTGCATCGGGTATGGGAGCGACCATAAGCGTGTAAGGGATCCCCTTAAAATGGACGATTTTCGGCCATTTGTAGATTTCAAGGTAAGAGACCGATTCCGCAGCGCTGCTCGCCGTATCTGCATATTCCGGAAGCTGCCATAACTCCAAGAGCGCGTCATCTCCGCCGAGTTCTTCACTTCCCTCCTCGCCAGGAACTCCCTTTATCACAAAGAAGCGGTTGTCCGAATAGATGGCACCAAGCTCTTCTATCCAATCAGAAAGAGCTTCATTGTTCGAAGGCGCAAAAGAAGTCATGGCCTTTACGAGCGCCTTCATCTCTTTTAGGGTGTTCTTTTCGAAGGTATTCTTAATTGTAGAGAAAATCCAATATTCTCCTAAAGCGAAGATAAGGCATACCACAGAGAGCATTATAATCTTTTTCTTGGTAAACACTTGGAGATCCTCTTCTCTTTATCATCATCAAAACCAAGAATACGAAGAACCGAACCCTTGAGGAACATAACATTCCTCAGGGTCCGGCTCATTAATTTTTTTCACATTTCGGAATGTGATCCTAAATAAGATCAAAAATCAGCGCTTGGAACCGATCTCCTTGACCCATCGCTCGAGAAGCCGATCCTTATTCGCTGCATCCCAAATCACATCCTGATCAACGGTTTTGATCTCGCTTAGACTGAAGGCTTGAGGATTCTTCTTAGCAATCTTTGATACAGGAATTACATACCATGATGCAATAATCTCCTGCGCCTTAGCAGAAAGCACCCAGTCATATAGTTTTTTGGCATTTACCGGGTCGGGTCCGCCTTTTACTATCGACATAGAGGCTATCTCATAACCGGTTCCTTCCGAGGGGAAGGTGATAGTGACATCTGCACCTTCAACCTTGAGCTTGACATTGTCGTGCGCATAGCCAATAGCTACAGGAATTTCTCCGATAGCCACACTCTTTCCAGGCGCGGCGCCAGATTTGGTATACTGGTCGATATTCTTGTCAAGCTTATTCAGATAATCAAAGACCTTCTCTTCATCGCCCCCAAATACATAACGCAATGTGGTTATGACATTGTATGCCGTACCGGATGTTGTGGGATTTGCCACGCGTATTTTTCCCTTGTATTCAGGTTTTAGCAGATCAGCCCAGGACGTGGGGGGTTTAATTCCTTGTTCTTTAGCTACTTTATTGTTGGTTACAAAGCAGATGGGCCCTATATAAAGCCCTACCCAATAGTTCTCTGGATCTCGAAACTGCAAAGGAGTATTCTCGAGCATCTTGGATTTGTAAGGAGCTGTCAAGCCTTTCAGCTTGGCGCTTATGTGATTGAGTCCTACTCCGCCCACCCATATGGAAGCCTGGGGATTTGCCTTCTCTGCCTCAAGTCTAGCCTCTACTTCACCGCCAGAAAGTCTCTGCCAATTGAGCACTATTCCCGTTTCTTTCTGATACTCATCAAATAGCGCTTTAGCGAGAGGCTCATCCAGTGTTGTATACACGCCAAGTTTTTGCTGCCCAAATGCCACAGTCAGACTGAGAATTAGCACAAGCCCTGCGATAATTAGACGTTTCATGGAAACCTCCTAAAAGAACTTTACGAATATAGTGTATGCCATGACTTAGATTTCCGCAAGGCGAAATATTATAGTAGATAAGATTTGACCAACAGCTCAGATACCTAAGAAGGCAAATTGTATCATTATTATACAGTACTTAAGTCTCATATCAATACAAATGTATCATTCGGAAATAGAAATCCAAGGGCAAATCTTATAGCTATGTCT
>JAAYWE010000150.1 GCA_012516755.1 Treponema sp. | reverse complement strand
GAAGATAAGGCGATTTTCAAGCGTCCGAAAAGGGAATTTCGACGTGTGGCTCACTGCGCCTGAAACTCCTTGGCCCAACCAAGGAAAGGAAGGCCACGAAGACCGTGGTGATGCATTAACCACTGTCTCCATTGCATATTCTGAGGTCAAAAGCGGATGCAACAGGTGGTGCACACTTCTGCCCGGAAGGAGATTTGCAGACTGCGCCCGTAGCCTGCGAGCAGAGCTTCCACAGAGAATAAATCGAAAACGTTCCTTATCTCTGTCATAGAGCGATTGCACCGCATCAAAAATCGAAGGCACTGTCTGCGCTTCATCCACAAAAACCCATGATGGGCCAACCTCAGAACGAAGTGAGCGACAGATATCGATAAAAAGACCCGGATCAGCAGCAAAGCGCATTCGTTCTCGAGGATTAGAAAGATCGATGATCTGTGTCTCAGAAGGAAGGATACTATTGACGAGCGTCGATTTGCCTGTCTGGCGTGCCCCGAATATCAGATGCACAAAAGGCTTCTCTATTTTTGCCTTCAAAATCGGGCCATAGAACCTATCCCGTATTTCCATACTCGAAGCATACTCTGGTTTGCCAGATATTGCAATAATGTTTTTATAATTCTGGCAGAAATTTATAGGTTATGCTAAAATATATGGTTAATGAGGATTGAGCAGCTTGAAATTAGCGCGCTTAGAGTGGGGGCTTGGCCTGCGACTTTGGGTTGCCTGGGGCTTGAGCCGGACCGGTCTGGCTTTAGCCTGCCATGCGGTCATTCTCACTCAGTCATGCTTTCGGGTTCAATGAATTCTATCACAGGACGCTTCAGAGCCTTGGCAAGGCGCTTTGCCACCGCAAGCCCCATAGGGCGATGCCCATTCTCGTAGGCAGAAATATTCGACACAGTAAGATCCGTCATTGCTGCAAGTTCTGCCTGGGTGAGCCCTGCATTTTCACGCCTGATGCGCAAGGTGATTCCAGGATACCATGATGCCTTAACCTCTCGATACCATGCCGAATCTTCAGGGAGAATCATATCATTATTGCTGCGCTCAGCCGCCACAATATGAGCCTCAGGATCTTTTTCTTTTGCATATGCAAGAATTTCAGAAGCATCTTCTGCTGCCACCGAGATCAGCTTTCGCTCCTTCTTAATATGGCGCTTTTTCTCTGCTACCGGCATATTCTACCTCCACCAAAATAGTCCCTTTTTTATTTCTCCATACTGCCACCCATGAATATGACAAATGACAGTGATAAAAATCATTTCCAAGAGGAGAAAAATTTGGCCAATCCTTTCTCATTGGTCCATACTTCTCAAGATCATCGATCAATAAAGCAAATTTTTGCTGAATTGCTCGCGGGGCTTTTTCAATTGTCTTGTCAGCTTGCTTGCTGATCTTGACGATATATTTCACCTTTTCTCTCTGTGATCATATATTATCAAATTTGATAATAAGACGTCAAGAGAGAAGAAAGATGAAGTGTATCAGCCATTTTTGTTTTCCCTTGAGCGATATTTGATGAATCTATATAGGGAGATAATCGAACGACGATGACAGGATGAAGACTGGATTGACGGGATTTTTGTTTTTAGGGAAAGAGAAAAAAGCGAACGGCGCAGGTGGTCCTTGGTTAATGAGGATTGAGCAGCCTGGAATTGGCGCGCTTAGAGTGGGGCTTGTCTTGCGACTTTGGGTTGCCTGGGCTTGAGCCGGACCGGTCTGGCTTTGGTCTTTCTCTTGCCTATCCCGCCCTATTGGAATATCCCGTAAATCCTACACGAACCTGATACGATGTGCGATGTCAAGAAAAAATTCTTGTGACCATAAGTTAAGCTGATCCTTGTCTTCTACAAAGGGATACACCTCATTCTTTGCAGATTCCACATTAAGCTGTTGTATTCTTTGCTCGAGCATCGATATCGCTCTATCATTGGAAAGAGGTATATTGGGATCATAGCCAAGACTCTTCGATTGTTCATTGAAGGCTCTGAGCTTTTTGGAAAGATAATCCAACTTTACTGGTATATTGTTGCGCACAAAGAATACAAGGTCGTACCAATCCCGTCCTTTTACGCGCTGCTTCCATTCTCGCTCCAAGATCGCGTGGAATTTTCCTGCGAACAAAGATTCAGGAGTAAGTACCTTTACGCTAAAAGGGATAGGTTCAAGTAGAAACTTGTTTTCAGTTGTAAAGCCTAGAGGAGGTTCAGTATCAGCCTCGAACTTTATCTTGATGAGTTTATTTGAAGGTACTGCCGCTGCAAGCTTATCTGCAACTCCTACGATGAGGAGTGCCTTTTTGGTTTCAGTTCTAAGAAAAGCAGGCTGAATAGTGCGAGCTTTTTTGCTATTTTCAATCTTTACCTCGAGACCCTGGGCAGCCAATTCTTTCTTGATATATTCAAACCAAGGATCGAAGCGAAAGCCGAGGCTTGGTGCTAGCAAGGTAAAGTCCAGGTCTTCAGAAAATCGATCGAGCCCATGAAAGAGACGGAGCGCAGTACCACCATAGAACGCTGCTTCATTGAAAAATTTGCCACGCCACAGCGCAAGCAAGATGAATTGCTGGATGACTTCGCGTAGGCTCTGATCGTATTCTTCAAGGCTCCTTGAATGTCGCTTTGCGACGAGCGCGGCAAGTGTATCAGCCATTTTCATTTTTCCTTGAGCGAGATTTGATGAATCTATGTAGGGAGATAATCGAACGACGATGACAGGATGCGAGGAGTGACTCAATTTTTG
>JAAYWE010000149.1 GCA_012516755.1 Treponema sp. | reverse complement strand
TTTAAAAAATATTCCCTTCAGATTGTGCTGAAAGGAATTATTTCCCCTACTCCCTTATGTCAACTGTAAAAGTACGGAGAATAGCCTGCTGAGCTATGGAAGGCCACAAAAAGCGTATTGTTCTCGCATTTGAGCCAATCAACGCAAAAATTATTGCCAGCACCAATTACATTTTGGATGTCGTTCTTTGCGTCCATACCAGTCCAGTTCTTACATCCATCGGCCCTCGAATATATATCTTTCAAATTAGCGTTTAAATCTGCTTTGGCAACATATATAGTATTGCCATCGGATGCAAGACCTGGTGAAAAGTAATCTGTATCTCCATCTATAGGACGGACATCCCAATTTACGCCGCTTTTTGGCTTGTATACCACCTTAGACATGAGGGCATAATAATTTGTAGCATCCGAGCCCATTGCGCGCACGGTTGTTCCCTTAAAAAGCTCAGCGCCCAATTGCTTCACTTCTTGGCCTATGCTCTGAAAAATCGAAAAAGTATTGTCACAGCTTGACAAGGTCAGAATGATCAGAATTGCAGCTAAAAGATATTGCCTCTTTTTGGACTGGACTGGGATATCCTTTCTGGAATTCTCTCGAGCTTTTCTATCAATAATAAACTTGAATTCTCTGTCTCTCTTCTTATTAAGCATGTGGCACCCCTCAGAAATGGTAATTTGCACCAATGGAAAACTCCAGAAAATTAGCATAACTGGTCAAATAGCTAAATGTCCCCAGGTGTATCTCTGGAACGAACCACCAATTTAACTTGAATCCAATACTCCATGAGGAATCTACGAATCTGGAGATTCCTCCTCCGAACTTGGCAATAGGAGAAATAAGACCATTACCATAGAGTCGCATAATATTCATACCTAGTTCGGCAGAAACCTCATATTCCATTGGTTCGCGACCCCATATCCATGCTCCGGTAATTCCAATCGGAGCCATAAAAAGCGTGCCTCCGCCCACGGTAGTCACAAAGGAGCCTGCACCCGAACCGCCTATGGAGAAATTCTTTCCCAGCATATAGCGATATTGAACTGAAAATGCCGATCCAATACTCATGTTTGATGGTGATATAGGAGTTCCAGCATTGTCGATCACAAAAAGGGGCAAAAAGCCTCCGATTTGTATGCTTATTGATTGGTCCCCTTTGACTCGTGTCGCCTCAAAGGGGTCTTCGATTTTTTCTTGCGCACTAAGACCAAGCGCCAAGGCGGAAATCATTAGAGTAACCAACATTTGTTTTTTCAGCATCAGCCCTCCCTAAATTATCTGATCCTCTTTTGAATGAGAATGCATCTTCTCTCTACAGTAGACACGAGCAAAAGCTCTGAAGTGAAAACCACAGAACGATGCTTCTGGTAACTCCGCTAGATATAGCATAAGTTCATATTTCTTGAAACTGATGGCTGCATCGAGAGAAACTGCACATCCATTGCCAAACCAGATCCCTTCACGCATCTTATTACCATAGAAAAGAGCATTTTCGGATACTTTCAGATCAGCATCTTCAGCAAAAAGCTCAAGAGCAATGTCAAGATTTTGCGAATCGATTGCTTTGTCAAGCTTCAATATCGTATGATCACCATTCTTTTCCACTGCCGATAGCGCAAAGATGTCAGGGAAGCTCTTGCAGATTTCTTGAGAGTGGCGCACAAGGGTTCGCTGAACATGCTCCAAGAAATCGCGATTCTTATGATCTATTCTTTGGCCATTTCGGTGTTCGAATAAGCCACATACGATGCCTTCAGGCAATGCCATCAGAACATCGTGGCTATTTCTTGGAGTCCAATCAAAGCTCTTTCTCTTGAGCATCCATATCTGTTTTCTAATATTTCCATAAGGCCTTACAATTAGTACAAAGATCTGCATGTCAATTGAGTATATAGTCACTTAGGCTCTTGGTTAACATGGGTGAAAGAGTACCATCGAAGATGCATGGCAGAAAGCCAGCGTCCATGATATAATTGGCCTAGGAAGGGTAGTGTACATGAAGCGCAAATCTGAAGAGATATCGTGCTTTCTTATCGATACGATTTCTCGCTGGCCAGGTGTGGATTGCATATCTATGGATAAGCGCTCCCAACAAGATGAATTAGACCCACACTATGCATTGGTTCTCGATGTATACTATCGGCGCGCCATTCCTACCATGGAAAAAAGACAAATGCTCTTCGACAATCCAGGTGCGTTCGAGTCGGCTCGTGGTGGTATGAAGGATAGGTTTTTTCTAGATGAAATACCCATAAGGGTAGAGTATAAGCATATACCAAGCATTCAGAATCTGGTAGAACATCCGCTTAATCATATAAAGCTCCTAAAGAATTCAGGTACTTATCCTCTCTATCGCTTACTTCATTTTTCGCTTGTTTTTTCGAGGAGCGAATGGATCGAACGCATGCGGTCTAATCTCACCAATTTCCCGGAAGAAGCTTGGAATACGCTATTCGATAGCTTTGCTGCGAAGATGGAACACTATCTCTCCGACTTTGGGGCAGCATCGGTATCAGGTAATCAATTTTTTCGCTTAATGTCGCACTCAGGATTTCTAAGATATGCAGGTGCTTCGATTTTTATGGTGAATCATGTTTTTGAACCATCTCACGCCGAATTCGAATCAAAGTTAAAGGCTCAGCCAAGACTCCCGGCGAATTTTATGAACCTATGGGATTCAATTGCCGGCGATAAGAATGGTATTTCGGAGTTCAAGAAATTCGAGCTCGCTCGATTGCTTGCACGAGAAATCTTCGAGCTCCGATAGACAAAAGCCTTAGATAGAGATCTTAGATAGAGATGAGTAAAATACAAATAGCGCATAAGCCAGTCCGATGGTTTGCGCATGAGAATAAGGGTCTATTTCGCAACATACTCACTCTCTGTGTATTTTTGTGTTTCTTATTTCTCCTTCTTTTTAGCTCCTGCAGATCTAGAGAAGTCCATGCTTTTGGATGGTATGATAAGGATGGGCAAAGTCTAGCATTTACATCCCTCCTGATCGATAAGAATGTTGGTATCTTCGAGAGACAGGGCGAGAAAGAAAAATACAATCTGATTAAAGCAATAGAAATTCCTGAAGGATATGGTATTCGTCTACTGGTATCATCTTTGAGCAATGAGACAGAATTCTTGCTCAATTTTGGCGAGGAAAGAGGTAAATCAAAGTCAATACACTGCTCGATTTCGGAGGCTGGAAGCTATGCTTTTGTCATTCCCCTTTCAGAGATCGAATCCATCAAATGGCTCGAGATAAAAGTGCTAAAACTTGGTTCCAACATGAGTGAAGGCAATATTAATAGCCTTAAGACAGCTTCCAAAGATGATTCGAACGCAGCAATTGATGGGAGCTCCGATTCGTCTCTTTTCTCTGTTAAGGAGCTACGTTTTGTACCTCCGTTCCGCGGTATGCGGATCCAGAATGACATTACAGAAATATCGCCCCATTTTTTATACGAAGAACAAGGCGAAAAAAAACACTACGAAATCATGGCTCCTTTTTCTGGGCTTTCTCCTGAACTTTCTTCAAGAATGAAAGTGGAAATCATATTGGAAGGAAGTCCAGGTCTGGCTACCTTTTTTTGGGGAAATCAAAAGATAAGCTATCTTCATCAAGGAAAGAGAAGCCTCTTTGTAATTCCTTATACGATTTTTGAGAACAGCCCCGGTAAAATAGCCATGGATGTTGAGAATGACATCAGAGCCTCGGTTTTTTGTGTTGATCCATTGCAGTCGGCCGAGGAACCACCCAGTATTGACCCGGGTTTGCTCGTTTTTCATTCTCCGCTGATTGCAGATCCATATTACCTTGCGCGATGGGATCAACAGCCCGAAGTTCTTTTGTTCTTATTCAAGGATTATTCTGTTCAAGACCGTTATCTAAAGAGGCTTGCTTTTTTTGTTGAAAAGATGGGATTTGTTGGAAGCCTGGCGCAAGACAGCCAGATCGCGAGCCTCCATGGCTGGAATGCTCATGATTATCGAGCAGAGGACCTGGCGAGGTTTTTTGATGCAGCCGCTACCCAGAATTTCTCGCTATCGAATGAGGAAATTGAATTGAGAGAGCTATTGATAAAAAATGGAATTATCTTAAAAAGCGGAGGCAAGTATCGACCAGGCATAGGGGCAGTAGTATCGATTTCGCAAGAATCTCCCAGCTACCTGCAATATCGCCTGCTCACTCATGAGTTGAGCCATGCCCTTTTTTTTACAGATACCAGCTACCGCGACCTTGTCATTTCTCTCTATCAGAGATTGACTAATGATGAAAGATGGTTTCTCGATCGTTATTTCCGCTGGATGCGATATAACGTTAATTCATCATATTTGATGGCTAACGAAATGCAGGCTTATTTAGTTCAGCAGCCAATTCAAGATTTAGAGAAATATTTTTCAAGAACATTAGCGAATAGACTTGTAGAGGAGCATCCTGAGCTAACAGAAGATATCAATTTTTATATGGAAGAGCATCTTGATGCACTTGTGTCATGTGCTGAACAACTGGGTTCTTTTCTAGAGTCTACTTATGGATTTGAGCCAGGCATGCTTTTTAGAGCAAGGTAGAGCAAGGTAGCCGCACTGGGATTTTTTGCGCTATTGAATATCGGCCTTCATTTCTGGTTTTTCCTTTATGCATGCTATGATTCTGTTGTGGATTTCTCGAATTATAGTTTCCAAGATTGCTTAAGAAAGGTTCAGCTCATCAAATACGTGTCTATATAGATTAAAATATTCAGAATTTGCAAATTCTTCGATTTTTTCTTCTGGCAATGATTCCAGGAGACGATCGAGGTAGAGCAGCAGTCTCTTCACTTCATCAATCAGGGCTTGCTGTTGGACTTCCGAAGCTCCAGATAATCTATCGGAAGGAGATTCCACGGATGTGGGAGATACCGAAGGTTGGATCTGCGGTTCCCTTATAACCTTAAAATGTTCTTTTATAGATAGAAGATCTTGCTTGATTGATTTCAATTCATTGGCAAATCTCAGTAAAAGCTGTTCCTGAGCCGAGCTCTCTGGTCCGGATGGATTTTCTCTTGTGCTGATTTCAGGCGCTTCCCTTTTGTTCGTATTGTCCAAAGGGAAGACCCGCTTTCCTTGAGAGTCATCGAAAGGAATTGAGTGAGATTCTTCTAAAGGAGCTCTTCCTTCTAACGGAGAGAGAATTTTCATTTCTTCGGTTTCCATTTTTTTGAGAGACTCCGAATCATCAAGAGGGCTTATAAAAAGGCCTTCGAGCAAGTCTTCATGCTTTTTGCTCGGTGGTGGTGTTTTGGTATTTTTCCCCATCGCGGTCTTCCTCTTTAAGAATACTACACCCTTTAACTCATACAGGGAACTACTTCCTGCAGAAATGCCTCATCAGAATTGATATTTATGCCGAAAATTTGGTTGATGTATTCGCCTCATTCTTCATTCAAAACAAGCAAGAGGCTGCTTGGCTCTCTTTCTTATGGCTTATTCTCATTTCTGATTGCGTACTGCTTTATCTCTGTCGTTGCAGGCAAAGCAGGAATACTAGCCTATAAAGATCTAGCCTTGCAAAAACAACGGATTCAAATAGCAATCTATTCTCTTCAGACTCAAAATGAGAACAAGATGAATACAATCGAGGAACTTAAAAGCAATCCCTATGCTGCCGCAGAGATGGCTGCGGCTTTAGGATATATCCATCAAGGAGAAGTACTGATCACACTTCCGGAATCATGGAGAGATGCCGGTCAGATAAAGAACAATGAAGTAAACACTCCCATTTTGGCAGGAGAGTCTACAGGACTACCGGATCCACTGATTCGCGTTATGAGTGCAATCACAGGAATACTCGTTTTTTTGGCCATACAGCTTTTCCAGTACAAATCCATAGAACAGTCAGCAAAAAGAATAAGCCTAGAGAATCGAACCGAGCCGATCCGCACCCAGATTTAATAAGTTTGTCAACTTAAGTCCTACTCATATTCTTATCGATTTTGAAAAATAGGTGATTCTTCAGGTCTTGAAAGAATAGGTTCTTCAAAATCTAGCCGATCTGTCGAGTCAATAGGCTCAGGAGCAATGACAGGGTGATGCAGTTCACAGAAATGAGTGGGCTCTGTACCTTCCAGAAAAAGGAGATTTATTGTTCCATCAGAACAGAATTCAGTTGGGAGCTGTCCGGAGAGGGAGCAAACCGTTGCAGAAATCAGGCCTGAATCAGGCTTGGGGAAGTTCTTATATTGCAGGCCAAGATGTATATCGCGCATATAATTAGCCCAAACTGGAGCTGCAAGTGTGGCTCCTGTTTGAGAAACCCCAAGAGAGTTGCCCGGACGATCGAAGCCAAGCCATACGGCGGTTGTGTAATATGGGCTTGAACCAATAGTCCATGCATCAGCCCAATTCTCCGTTGTGCCAGTCTTACCCGCAATGGGAATTACATATGAATGTCCATCCGCTGTTTTTTGCCTGAAGATAGAGCCTGATTGTGTTGTGCCGGCAAGAGTTCCCGAAAATACAACTCTCTTTAGCATATCGATCATTATTGCTGCATTCTGCGATGATATTACTTGCGGGGATTTTTGCCGGAGGGTCTGTAGTGCATCTTTTTCAGGTTCAGCAATGATATTGCCATAACGATCTTCGATATATCTTATGGCAATGGGTGTTATTGCTTTTCCTCCATTTGCAAATACTGCATAGGCTCTTGCCATTTTGAGGGGTGTGACACCGATTACTCCTAGCGCTAGTGGATAATATCGAGGGAAGGTTTTACGTATCTCTATTGGATCCGTTATGTCGAGAAGAGCCGCTGCTCGCGATATAGCTGCATCGAAGCCAACTGTTTGAAGCACCTTGACCGATGCGACATTCATAGAATGAGCAAGGGCTTGCCATGCGAGAACAGATCCCTTCCACTCGCCCTTGAAGTTTTGAGGAGAGTAGGGGGTACCATCTTCATTGTAGAAAGTTGTTGGTTCATCGAGGATGTATGTCGCTTCGGTGATTTTTTTGGAATCTATGGCTGCAGAATAGTATAGGGGCTTGAAGGTTGATCCAGGCATAATTTTAGACTGGGTCGCACGAATGAGCTGATTTGCCTGGCTATAATCTGAGCCTCCAACAAGCGCAAGGATATAGCCTGTATTGTTGTCGATCGTCACAAGTGCACCTTCCACGGTGCTCTTTTCGAGTTCGGTCTTTATCTTGGCAGAAGCTGCTCCAACATAAGGCTTTAGAGAAGGTATGTTGAGCATTAAGCTTGTGGCATCCAAAATTGGATTAATGATGTCAAAGAAGTAATTCTGTGAAGCTGACTCGCTTCGACTCTGTGGAGCATAGAGCATCGGAATATCAAAGCCAAGACCCAATAGTTCGATAATGGGTACATAAGTTCTCTCTGCTTCTGTGAGGCGTTGCGACATGGTTGTCTTAAAGGATGCATTGGCAGTCTCGATACCTCGCTTCATATAGAGATCAGCTGCTGCCTGTTTATCTAGATCTAGCGTGGTATAGACCGATAATCCGTCGCTATACATATCTATGGAACCATAAAACATGTCTTCCAGTTGACGTCTTACATATTCGCTGAACCATGGAGCCTTATCTTCGCGGCGATAGAATGCAGATACAGCTATTCTTGAATAATCAAAAGAAGCCCAATAAGCGTCGAAGGATTCATCGGCTTCAGCTCTAGAAATGACACGGCGAGCCACCATCTGATCGAGTATTTCCTTCGAACGCTCGCGAGCGAGCATGGGATTTCGGAAAGGATTGTAACGCGATGGACTTGAGAGTTGAATTGCAAGAATGGCCGCTTCCGCAGGAGTACACTCCTTTGCTGGATGACCAAAAAAGTAGCGGCTGGCTGCCTCAACACCATAGACGGCTGGTCCCATTATCATGCGGTTGAGATACATTTCTAGTATTTCTTCCTTCGTGAAACGGCGTTCCAGCTGTAGAGCCCACCAGAGTTCCTTTAACTTTCGCTCCAGGCTTACTATTCTACGATCAGCATAGAGAGTACCGGCTAGCTGCTGAGTTATTGTAGATCCACCTCCAAGGCTTTTGCCCAGAATCTGACCAATAGCCGCGCGCATAATGGATCTGAGATTGAATCCATTATGCGAATAGAATGACTGATCTTCTCGTGTAATAAAAGCCTCGATAAGATGATCTGGTAATTCTTTTATCGAAATAGGAATCCTTTGCTCTTCAGCAAAGAACTCTGTAATTAGTCTGCCATTGATGTCATAGATCTTTGTGGGAAGCGCAGTTTCGAACTCAGTGAAGTTCTCTGTCCTCATTGTATTGACGGTTTCCGCCAAGGCAAGGCCAAGTCCAGCTCCCAGCGTTGCCGTCAGAACCAACATTAGCCCAATGAAGACATATATTGCCTTGGGCTTTCGAAATCTCATGGCTTTAGATTATAGATATGATGATGTTTTGGTCAATCTTACCATAATGAAGAAGGTATAGAAGTTTTTAGGAAATTTGAGTAGATTGATGCGAATCGATTGACTCTTTTGCCTAATCGATACTATTTTATTTTTATTCTGAGCCGATCACAGGTGCCTTTTGAGCCCCGTGTCAAACCTAGTTCCCGAGGAGGAACATGATGAAAGTAGCAATAAATGGTTTTGGAAGAATTGGAAGGCTGGTTTTCCAGTCTCTTGTAGATCAGAATCTTCTTGGCCATGGAGAAGACAAAATAGATGTGGTGGCGGTGGTCGATATCGTTACTGATGCCCAATATTTTGCTTATCAGCTGAGATATGATTCTGTCCAAGGAAAGATGAAAGCAGATATAGCCTCGAAAAAGAGCGATCCATCGCAATTAGAAGATGACATCCTTGTAGTAAACGGCCACGAGATTTCCTGTATCATGGCCGAAAAGGAACTAAAGAACCTTCCATGGGGGAAACTAGGGGTTGACTATGTGATTGAATCCACCGGTATCTTTACAGATGAAAAAGCCTATGGCCACCTTGAAGCCGGAGCCAAAAAAGTTATCATAACTGCGCCGGCAAAGAGCAAGGCTGAGGATAAGAAGATTCCAACATTCCTCATGGGTGTCAACAATGACAAATATGATTCTGCAAAACACAATGTTGTTTCGAACGCTTCGTGCACCACAAATTGCCTTGCTCCTCTCGTTTATGTGCTTCTCAGAGAAGGTATAGGCATTGAAACTGGCCTCATGACTACCATACACTCCTATACTGCAACGCAGAAGGTGGTCGATGGAGTGTCCAAGAAGGATTGGCGCGGCGGTAGAGCAGCCGCTATCAATATCATTCCTTCTACTACCGGCGCTGCAAAGGCAGTGGGGGAAGTGCTTCCTGAAATAAAAGGAAAGCTTACAGGCATGTCCTTCCGCATTCCTACGCCGGCAGTCTCGGTTGTCGATTTGACATTTCGCTCGGTAAAGGAGACCTCCATCAAAGAGATCGATGAGCTATTGAAGAAAGCCTCCAGTACCTACTTGAAGGATATTCTTGGATATACCGATGAAGAGCTTGTCTCCACTGATTTTATCCATGATAGTCGTTCTTCGATCTACGACAGCCTGGCTACGCTTCAGAACAACTTGCCCGGAGAGAAGCGGTTCTTCAAGGTGATTTCTTGGTATGATAACGAATGGGGATATTCGAATAGGGTAGTTGACCTTCTTCGCTATATGGCGTCGAAGGACAATTTCTAGGATCCGTCTAAGGAGATCGCAATGATCAAGACAGTCCGGGATGTTTCCTTAACAGGCAAGAGGATAATAATGCGTGTTGATTTCAATGTGCCCATGAAGAATGGGGTTGTACAGGATGATACGCGTATTGTAGCCGCGCTGCCAACTATAAGGTATATCCTTGATCAAAAGCCAAAAAGCCTTGTTCTGATGTCACATCTTGGAGATCCGGAAAAAGATGCGGCAAAGGCTAAAGAAAAAGCCGAAAAGGAAGGGAAGCCTTTCGATCTGGAAGAATACCTATCCGGCAAACACCGCATGAAACCTGTAGCGGATTATCTTTCAAAACTTCTTGGTGTCGAGGTGGTCTTTTTGCCATCTTGTTTTGGTCAAAAAGCCGCGATTGATGCTCTTCCTGCGGGATCGGTGGCGATGCTCGAGAATACGCGCTTCCATAAAGAAGAAACGGCAAAGGACCCGGCATTGCAGGAAATCTTGGCAAAAGAGCTTGCTTCCTATGGTGACATTTATGTAAATGATGCTTTTGGATCTGCCCATAGAGCCCATGCCAGCACTGCGACAGTTGCTAAGTTTGTGCCGATAGCGCTTGGTGGTTTATTAATGGAGAAGGAGGTGGCAAATCTTGAGCCCATGCTTCATAATCCTCCTAAACCGATGGTCGCAATTATCGGAGGAGCAAAAGTATCCTCAAAGATAGGAGTGCTGGAAAATCTACTAAAGAATGCTTCTGCTTTGATAATCGGAGGAGGTATGGCTTATACCTTTCTCAAAGCAATAGGAGTGGCTATTGGCAACAGTCTGGTGGAAGAAGAATATATAGAAACAGCAAGTGAGCTTCTCAAGAAAGCTGCCGCGCAAGATGTAAAAGTTGTTCTTCCAGTAGATCATATTGCTGCTGACCATTTTGCGCCCGATGCAAAGCCCATAATCGTAGATACGCAAGCTTTGCCTGATACTCTCATCGGGCTCGACATCGGTCCAAAAACGCTGGCTCTGTATGCGGAAACTCTCAAGGATGCAAGGAGTGTCCTATGGAATGGACCAGTGGGGGTTTTCGAATTCGATGCTTTTGCAAAGGGCACCATGGAGGTTGCCAAACTTGTTGCAGAAGCAACGGAGAGAGGGGCTCTTACGGTTGTGGGAGGAGGCGATTCGGTTGCCGCTGTCAACAAATTCGGACTTGCCTCCAAGATTAGCCATGTTTCGACAGGTGGAGGAGCATCTCTGGAATACCTTGAAGGCAAAGTTCTTCCTGGTATTGCGTGTCTCGAACAAAAATAGGCCTCCCTTTCGGTTGAGTAAGCATATAGCAGCTACCCGAAAGGGTGGCTGTTTTTTTATCTAATGTGATCGATTCGGATTCCGATCCGCGCCGACCATTATTCATGATTGAACGATAGATTTTATAGAGGAGGAGTCCAAAAATGCGTATTTATGAGAATATCACAGATCTAATTGGCAATACTCCGATGCTTTATCTCAATAAGCTTGGCAAGGATTTGCCATGCAAGATTGCAGCAAAGCTTGAATTCGAGAATCCAGGCCATTCTATAAAGGATAGGCCTGCGCTATCCATGGTGCTGGAAGCTGAGAAAAACGGGCAATTACATTCCGGAATGACCATTTTAGAGCCAACTAGCGGCAATATGGGGATTTCGCTCGCTATGATTGCGGCAGTGCGCGGCTATAGATGCCTTATAATCATGCCGGAGTCAATGTCATTCGAACGCCAGGCCGTTATGAAAGCCTATGGAGCGGAGCTGATTCTAACGCCGGAAAACCAGGGAATGTCGGGATCCATTGCTGAGGCTAAGCGATTATTATCAATGTATCCAGATAAATATTTCATGCCTATGCAGTTCGAGAATCCCGCTAATACCGATGCTCATAGGTCGGGCACAGCGCAGGAGATTTTTCGAGATACGGATGGGAAGGTCGATATTGTAATTTCGGGAGTTGGAACAGGAGGGACTCTAACTGGAATAGGTGAATCATTGAAGGAGATAAAACCAGAATTGGAGGTTATAGCCGTAGAGCCTGCGGGATCTCCGGTTCTCTCCGGCGGATCTCCTGGGTCTCATGGAATAATGGGAATTGGTGCGGGCTTCGTACCATCGATCCTGAATACTTCTATCTATAGTGAAGTAATAGCGGTCACCGATGAAGATGCTTATATCATGGCTAGACGCGCAGCAAAGGAAGAAGGACTGCTAGTAGGAATCTCTTCAGGAGCTGTCATATATGCTGCGCTCGCGCTTGCCTCTCGACCCCAGAACAGAGGAAAGCTAATTGTGGGAATCTTTGCTTCAAGCGGAGAACGATATCTTTCTACACCGCTCTTTTCGGATTCGAAGGCTCAGCCATAAAGTGAATAGAGATAATAAAAGGAATTCAAATGGAAACA
>JAAYWE010000148.1 GCA_012516755.1 Treponema sp. | reverse complement strand
GCAAGGAGCTAACTATGCAGACTTTCCCTTTCTGCCCTAATCCCAAATGTCTCCATAATAAGGCAGCTCCAATTTAATCTATTGAACCGCCCTAGGTTTACTATCTCAAAAGAGAGTTTAGAAAGTGCCTTGCGGATCATCGCAGAGAAACGCTGTGCTTTGCAAGGAATGTGTCCAATATGCTGCATGGACTTGTCTTGTACATATAAGAATAAAGCGGATTATGTACCTGGCTATACTTACGCACAAGAAGGCTTTCATATGCCATTCTCAATCCTTATAAACAAGGTTCGTAGCAGTATTGAAATATCGATAAAATGGTTGTAGGATAGAGTGGGTCCGGTTTCGAGACCGATTTCTAATATCTTATATCTTAGAGGAATACCACAATGCCTAATAACAAGAACATGGTAATGATCGACGGAAATGCCGCCGCGGCTCATGTCGCACACGCATGTTCAGATGTCATCGCTATCTATCCGATTACACCTTCTTCGCCCATGGGCGAGCTTGCGGATGAGTTCTCTTCAATGGGCAGAAATAATATCTGGGGTACTGTTCCGCAGGTAGTCGAAATGCAATCGGAAGCCGGGGCAGCCGGTGCGGTACATGGTGCACTTACAACCGGTGCGCTATCCACAACCTTTACGGCTTCTCAGGGTCTTTTGCTGATGATTCCGAATATGTTCAAGATCGCAGGTGAAGCAATACCTACTGTATTCCATATTGCCGCCCGCGCTATTGCAGCGCATGCGCTCTCGATTTTTGGAGATCATCAAGATGTTATGGCTACCCGTCAAACCGGCTGGGCTCTTCTTGCCTCCAACAATGTCCAGGAGGTAATGGATCTTGCCCTTATCGCTCATGCTGCTACACTCAAAGCACGAGTTCCATTCCTTCATTTCTTCGATGGCTTCCGCACTTCCCATGAGGTTTCCAAAATCGAGGAACTCTCTTATGACATAATACGAGCTATGATTCCCGAAGAGAAAGTGCGAGAGCATCGCGCCCGTGGACTCAGCCCCGAGCACCCTGTGATTCGCGGCACAAGCCAAAATCCCGATGTCTACTTTCAAGGACGAGAGACAATAAACAAGCTATACGAGGCAACTCCTGCTATTGTCGAAGAAACGATGAAGCAGTTTGCCGAAATGACCGGACGAGCCTACAAGCTCTTCGACTACTCAGGCGCTCCAGACGCAGAGCGCGTCATAATACTCATGGGGTCGGGCGCCGACACAGCCGAAGAGACGGCTGAATACCTTACAAAACAAGGTGAAAAGGTAGGTGTCATCAAAGTCCATCTCTTTAGGCCATTCTCTGTCGAGCATTTCATAAAGGCAATACCGGCAACGACCAAGTCAATAGCGGTTCTCGATCGCACAAAAGAATCAGGTGCTATTGGCGAGCCTCTTTACGAAGATGTGCGAACCGCGATAGGCGAGGCAATGGGCAATCATACCGCACCTTTCAAGAATTGGCCTATAGTGGTGGGCGGGCGATATGGACTTGGATCCTATGAATTCACACCTGCAATGGTCAAGGCGGTATTCGACAACCTTAAGCTTGAGCATCCGAAGAATCACTTCACCATCGGTATCGACGATGATGTTAGCTTTACGAGCCTGCCCTATGACGAGAAATTCCACTTACCAGGCGATGGCATTATTCAGTGTCTGTTCTATGGGCTTGGATCTGATGGAACCGTAGGTGCAAACAAGAATTCCATCAAGATAATCGGCGATGAAACCGAAAACTGCGCTCAGGGCTATTTCGTCTACGATTCCAGAAAGGCCGGCACCTACACGATAAGCCACCTTCGCTTTGGTCCGAAGCAGATCAAAAAGCCATATCTGATCACAAAAGCCGATTTTCTGGCATGCCATAAGTTCAGCTTTATAGAGAGGATAGACATTCTCTCCAATATCAAAGATGGCGGGACATTCCTTCTAAATAGCCCTTATTCTGCCGATGAAGTCTGGGACAATTTGCCCATAGAAGTACAAAAGGAAATAATCGACAAGAAGCTAAGCTTCTATGTAATCGACGCTATGTCCATCGCAGACAAGGCTGGAATGGGCACGCGAATCAACACCATTATGCAGACCGCATTCTTCAAGATCTCTGGCGTACTGCCCGAGGAGCAGGCTGTCGAACTCATCAAGAAGTACACAGAGAAGACTTATCTGCGAAAAGGCGCCGATGTCGTCCAAAAGAATCTCGATGCAATAGATCTGGCACTTAATGCCACGCATAAGGTCAAGATTGGCCAAGCAGACAGCATTAAGCACATGCTCCCGCCTGTGCCACAGACGGCTCCCAAGTTTGTGCGGGAAACTCTGGGCGAGATTATTGCGCAGCGCGGTGAGAAAATGCCTGTTTCGAAGCTGCCACTCGATGGAACCTTTCCTACCGGCACAACGCAGTACGAAAAGCGCAATATAGCGGAGAAAATTCCTGTATGGGAGCCATCGCTTTGCACTCAATGTGGCAATTGCAGCCTGGTCTGCCCTCATGGAGTAATCCGCATGAAAGCTTATGATCCTGCAATACTCGAGAATGCGCCTTCCACCTTTAAGAGCACCGACGCAAAAGGCAAGGAAGTGGCTGGTCTCAAAGTCACCGTACAAGTTGCACCCGAGGATTGCACTGGTTGTGGAGCGTGTATCAATATCTGCCCGGCTATCGATAGAGCCAATCCAGGCAGAAAAGCCATCAACTTCGGACCGCAGATCGAGCTTCGTGACACCGAAAAACAAAACTGGGACTTCTTCCTCTCTATTCCTGAAACCGACAGCAAATTCCTGAACCTCTCGATTCCAAAAGGCATCGCAATGAAGCAGCCTCTATTCGAATTCTCCGGAGCATGCGCAGGTTGTGGCGAAACCCCATATATCAAGCTAGTGAGTCAGCTGTTTGGCGACCGAGCAATCATAGCCAATGCGACTGGCTGTTCCTCTATCTATGGCGGGAACTTACCCACTACGCCCTATACGAAAAGAGCGGACGGTAGAGGGCCGGCTTGGTCCAACAGCCTATTCGAGGATGCAGCCGAGTTTGGATACGGCATGCGCCTAACTTCGGACAAGCAGAATGAATATGCGCGAGAGCTTCTTGCTTCAGCCAAAGGTAAGGGTATTCCCGAAGAACTCGTAGACAGGTTGCTTTCCAATACTCAGGATAGCGATGAACAGATCGAAGCTCAGCGCGCCGATGTGGCTGCACTCAGAGAATCCCTTGCCGGCAAATCCGAAAGCTGGGCTAAGGAACTCGACAATGTAGCCGAAGCTCTGGTTCGCCGCTCTGTCTGGATTTTCGGCGGAGATGGATGGGCTTACGATATAGGTTTCGGCGGTCTCGACCATGTAATTGCTTCGGGCAAAAACATCAACCTCCTTGTGCTGGATACAGAAGTCTACTCCAACACCGGAGGCCAGGCCTCTAAAGCTACTCCAATTGGAGCAATTGCTCGCTTCGCAACGGCAGGCAAGGAGACTTCCAAGAAAGACCTTGGCATGATCGCAGTAAGCTACGGATATGTCTATGTTGCGCAAATTGCCTTGGGAGCCAATATGGTGCAGGCAATAAAGGCCATTCGTGAGGCTGAAAGCTATAATGGGCCTTCTATTGTCATAGCCTATTCGCATTGTATCAACCACGGTATAGATATGATGAAAGGTATGGATCAACAGAAAATGGCTGTCCAAAGCGGTATGTGGCCGCTATATCGCTACGACCCGAGGCTCAAGGCACAAGGAAAGAACCCATTCCAGCTCGATTCCAGAGAGCCCGACACTTCTAAGCTCGAGCGTTACATGTACGCGGAAGTTCGCTTTAAGAGCCTTGTCCAAGCCAACCCAGAGCGCGCAAAGGTTCTTCTGGAGAAACAGCGCGAGCTTATCGGACGGCGCTATAATGAGTATCGCTATTTAGCGGACAGGCCTTTCTGATCTCTGGAATGGTCTCTATCTCATAGGCTCCGCTTCTAAATCTGAAAGCCACTCCAATTAGGGGTGGCTTTTTTACTTTCCAATATTGACCTTTGCGGCCATTTTCTTCTAAAGTGACAATGCTCGATGAATACAATAAAATCGTATAAATGGACCATTGCAAGCGCAATGGTAGTGCTCCTCCTGCTTCTTATGCCATTTAGAATATTTCAACAAACCCCTCAAAGCCTTAATGACTTTGATAAATTCATACATGCAATCCTCTTTGGAGCCATGACAGCAGTATTTTGTGCTGAACATAGGGCTCTAAAGAAAATCAACCCAAAATTCCTTTTGAGCCTCGTAATTATAAGCGCTTTTGCATTTCTGACCGAGATCGGCCAGCTTCTTACAATAACCAGGCATTTCGATTTGAAGGATTTTGGAGCGGATGCAATTGGGATTGCTGCAGCCCTGTTAGTCATGCGAATCGCGACAATGCTTTCGTGAGTTTTTCGGCAATTAGATATCATATTTGATATCAAATAGAAAATAGGAAATACTCTACTCAGGGAGAATCGCGATGAAGAATCTTGAAAAACAGGGTTTCCCCGCTCCAAAGAATGAGTCGACTCCTGCCTCGGAAAAATCTGCAAAAATAGAATCACTTACTCTTTTGCAGCTACAAAAATCTAGCTTTTTATTTTTCTTGATTACGAGCATGTTCGTCGTTTTTTGTTGTATATTGATGATATTGATGCCCGAAATTGCTTTTCTAACCTACTATTCGCCAGAAATGCTCATACTTATTGGGCTATTCTCTTTTGGGTTTTTAATTGTCCACCTTAATAGAAAATTAGCCTGGCTCGGGCCTGTCCTTATTATTGCTCTTTTGCCATTGACTCTCACAAGGTATTTGACTTTTATGTACAGTATTTGCGCCTTTATCATCGCGCTTATCGAACTCAATCGCCTGGGCTTTTTTAAGCATGCAGGCCTATTCAAAGCTTGCATCCTTATCTCCTACTATGCCTGGAATTTTGCGATGGTCGCCATCATGCATAAAGAATTCTTCCTCGACATAATTTTGTCGATTGCCTTCCTATCTCTGTTTTTTATTTATTTGATCCCAATAATTCAAGATAGATCGCAGATTGGGAAAGTTGATCTAGCTTATAGAATTTACCCAAGAGATTTGAATCTTACCTGCCGAGAGATGGACTTCTTAAGAGATTGCCTCAATGGAGCCACTTTTAAAGAGATAGCTTATAAGCACCATGTAAGCGAATCGACAGTTCGTAATACTTTTGCTCACATCTATCATAAATTCAATGTAGTAGACAGAATAGACCTTATGTCAAAGCTTGCTGCTTTTGATATCATCGACGAATAACTCAAAAGAGGGATTTATGGATTTAGATTCATTGGCTCTGAGAAATATCGCAGGAGAGAACGCAGATACTCTTCTTGCAGATGCGGATAGGACCGCAAAGGCTTTTAGGTATTTCTATGTTGTGGTATCACGCCTTCGTGCATCCGATGGCTGTCCCTGGGACCTCGAACAAACGCCATCGAGTATCCGCGGCAACATTATCGAAGAGGCATACGAGCTTGC
>JAAYWE010000147.1 GCA_012516755.1 Treponema sp. | reverse complement strand
TGGCTCTTAGGCCAATAAAAAAAATCGAGATATCTACGAATGCTGCCTGGGATTTCGATACTCAAGCTCCCTTAAGCCTCAGTGCCAATCTGTCGGCTTGGTCATTCAACGCACGCTTTGTGGCACAAAAAGCAAACGGCTATGTTTTCAAAAACAGTTCATGGATTCAGGATGGGACTCAGTACTTCAGGCCTTCAACATTATCTCTATCTTGGAAACCCAAAATGCGTTACAGTTCACCGCTATTTTCTACTGAGATGATGAGCTGGTATGTCGAGGCAGATGGATTACTTACTCTCAATCAGAATCTAATTCAGTTTACGAATTCTACATTTGGAGCAAACCTTGGTCTTTCCATCAAGAATTCTGCAGGTTTATCTTTAGGTTTTACGCTGTCTTCTGTGAACTCTTCATTCTGGCGATATTATGCGTCTCTGTTTCCAAAATCAGATGATTTTGATCCCGAGGACTATTCTAAAAACCTCTTTGCTGACCTTTGGGATTCGGTGTCTATCTGGGATGCTAACAAGCTTAAAAATACTCTTTTTAAGTTGCAGGGTCTAAAGCTAGAGCTTTCATTGGATGCTCATGATTGGGTATTATCCGCAAATATACTGGCTGAACCAACGCTCGTAACGGCATCTTCGACTCAACCATTGCCACATTACGAGATGGAAGTGGCATTCAACCTTGCGGTTACGTGGAAGGATATCTCTGCAATAAAGAGTTCGATAAATTACTCAGAAGGTGCATTCAAGCAATGAATATAAGCCCTAGCCTTATTGGGAATTCGTCGAGCATAGAGGCTCAAGATCTAAGAGACCAACGGTCAAGAGAAAAGAAACAACAGCCAAAAGTGCGCATGAGATCTGAAGGCTGGAAAGAGCCTCCAGGTATTAGTATATTATTAAAGAATATGATACTTAGACAGGAGTGCGATTGAGTCCTTCACATATTGTGCTCGAAGATACCGAGGTATTTGCCGAGCTTTGTGGCGCTAACGATTACAATCTATCTGTTATTGGGAGCCTATTGGGGACTCATGTGCTAACAAGGGGCAATGAGCTTTTTGTGGATAGCGACGACCCGGGAATACTCAATCTTTTCTCACGCATTATCAGCGCAATTGGAGATTCGATAAAGGAAGGTGTACCGGCTACTCCGGAGCTCATTATTGCTCTGCATGCGGAGCTTACACCGGATGGAAGTCAATCCTTCAAAGCTACGATAGATAATGCTGATGAGGAAAATGAGAGCGTAATTTCCAGGTTTCTCGAAAACTGCATACAGATACCGAATGGTTTTGGTAAGGTATTTCCACGGTCTTCGGGACAGAGTCTTTATCTTAAAGGCATTGCGTCACACGACCTCATCTTTTCTATAGGGCCAGCAGGGACCGGCAAAACATATCTCGCCATGGCCTATGCGCTGCGGGAGCTCTTGACGCGATCGAAGAGAAAACTGATTTTAACGCGACCAGTAGTAGAGGCGGGAGAAAGCCTTGGTTATCTTCCGGGTGACCTCGAGCAGAAGATAAATCCCTATCTCCGCCCCCTCTACGATGCTATGGAAGCATTGGTCCCATACGAGACCATTAGGCGACTCGAAGAGAGCAGGGCAGTAGAAGTTGCACCACTTGCTTATATGCGTGGCAGAAGCCTCGCTAATTGCATAGTCATTCTGGACGAAGGTCAGAACACAACAAAAGAGCAAATGAAGATGTTCCTTACTCGGCTTGGAGAGCACACAAAAGCGATCGTTACAGGAGATATCACACAGATCGATCTCCCCAAGAAGACAGATTCAGGTCTTATTCATGCCATAACTCTCCTTGGAAATATCGATGAAGTATTCATAAGCAGGCTCGATGCTAGCGACGTGGTTCGAAGCTCTCTAGCCAGGAAAATTATAGAAGCCTATGAAAAAGAATAATCGAGAATCCTGGTTCTTTGAACTGAAAAAATCTCTTCGCTCGGTACAACCGCCCTTATGGTTCTTCTTTGTAGCAATTGCCATAGCGGCAATTGGTCTGATCCTGGTCGGACCATCATCGATTTCAAGTCGTAGCTCGCTTAAGGCAATAAAAGTAGGTGAGATTGCCGAGACCGATATTTATGCTGGCAAAGACACTATTTATATCGACAAAGAGGCGACACAGAGAAAGATACAGGCTGAGGAGAGATTGGTGCTTGCTGTCTTTGTGATGGATGACAAGATCACCGCATCTATTCGCGAAAAGGCTGAAGAATTCTCTTCATATTATTTGCAGCTTCTGGGTAGTGAGTCTGGAAGCATCGATGCATTATCGTTGATGCTTAGCAGCCGCTTTCCTGATCTATTGCAATCCGACAGATATAAGACTCTTGTCAGCGCGGAGCTAAATGCTCAAACCTTTGTATATTTGAGCGATATTGTAGAGAGTCTCTTGAGCAAAGGCATTGTCTCCGTGCCTGAAGGTGTCTTCGATCGATTCAATCCGGATTATTATGAACTGGTAAGAATGTTGAACGGTAGGGAAGAGAGTGAAAAAATCGCCGTGAGAAACATGATTACACTTGCCAATCTTAATAATCGCCTGGAAGATGAAATGGATGCTAGACATATTCCCGAATCTCTAAAGCAATATGTGAGGCTTTTAGGGAAGGCGCTCTTAAGAGAAAACGCTTTTTTTGATCAAAACCTCTCGGACAAGAGGCTTGCTGCGGCGCGCGCTCGTGTGGAGCCAGTGACTCGCTTTGTAAGCAGGAATGAAATCCTGGTGCGAAAAGGAGAGCTCATCACACCAGAGGTCTATCAGCAGATAAAGACTATTCGTTCTTCTATCCTTGTTTCGGACATCGGTGTACTTCTTACAGGACTCGGGCTCCTTTTGATAGCGTCTTTGTTAGGCTTTATTCTGTCGAGAATGCCTGACTTATCCGATTTTCCTGTGGATCGCTCCTCACTTATATTCTTGTTGATTTCTTTTCTCATTCTTTTCTATTGGATTCTGGTAATTCAGAATTTATTGAACGGGAAAAGTCCTTCTCATGGAGCTCTTTTTGTCCCGGCGTCATTGTTTGCCGGTCTTGTTTCGTTGCTCTATGGAGCACGAACAGGCATTTTCTTTAGTCTGGTATCCTTCTTTCTTACAGGTGCCGCCACAAATCTCAATGCTCAATTTATGATCGGCATTCTGTTGGCTGGAATTTCTGCAACACTCATTATGCGCACAGCACACACTCGTATTATGCTTGCCAGGGCCGCTGTCTTGCAGGCTCTTGTTCAAGCGATTCTGGCAATTATACTGCTTTTGAATCAACAACCGAGTGCAGCCGAAGTCTTTCAGTCTATGGGTCTGGGGGCACTCAACGGATTCGCAGGTGGATCCTTTATCTTATTGCTTTTACCTCTCTTTGAGCGCCTTCTTGATCGGTCAACGCAATTTAGACTCATGGAATTGGCGGATATAAACGCTCCCATTATGAAAGAGATGTTAATGAAGGCTCCCGGCACTTATGCTCACTCGATGAATGTGGCAAATCTCGCGGAAGCTGCTGCTAAGGACATAGGCGCAAATCCGCTTTTAGCGCGCATAGGAGCCTACTATCACGACATCGGAAAAATTGATCACCCGGAATATTTTGCGGAGAATCAACAAGGCATCAATCTGCATGATGATATCAATCCAACTCTCTCTGCAAGCATAATAAGACGCCATGTCAAGGATGGCATAGAGAGAGCTCGAGAAATTGGCCTGCCTAAGGAAGTCATCGAAATAATAGGGCAGCACCACGACAACTCTGTAATGGAAGCAATTCTAGTCAAGGCAAAGAATAACGCGGCACAATTCGATTTGCAATCTTACAGCTATCAAGGCGAGCGGCCAAAAAGCAAAGAAGCAGGGATAGTCATGCTTGCCGATAGTATCGAGGCAGCCTCTCGCTCTCTCAAGAATCCAAGTGCGGCAAAGCTTGAAGATCTTATACATCAATTGATTATTAAGAAACTCACCAGTGGCCAGCTCTCTGATAGCGAGCTCACATTTAATGATATTGAGGTCGCAGAAAAGACCTTTTTGCGAATTCTCCAATCGCAGATGCATACGCGCCTGGAATATCCGGAGCAGAGAAAACAATGAACACAAACGAAGTATTTTATTCGATGATTGGAATTGATGAGCCCTCTTGGGCACAGAGATCCGCGGACTATGCACTTTCTGTCTTAGATGCGCTTGAAAAGAAAGACTGGCAGATCTCATTGACATTCTGCGATGATGATACAATACAAACTCTTAACAGAGACTATCGACATGCAGATTCGCCTACCGATGTGCTCTCTTTCGTTCTTGGTGAATACGAGCCTATCGAAGGCGGTGAGAGCATCTATCTCGCAGGCGACATCGTGATAAGCATTCCGGCTATTGAACGCAATGCCAAGGAATATGGGATTGGAGAAGATGAAGAGTTGCGCCGTCTCATTATTCATGGCATCCTGCACTTGTCCGGCATGAGTCACGAAGATGATTCGCCAGATCAGCCGATGCTAATTCTTCAAGAACAACTCCTAAAGACATTGGGAGGAAGCGTTATTATATGAATATTCTTTCACAACTCTTTGGTACACACATAAAGAACATTGAATCAAAGAAAGAGGTTGTCGAAGAGCAAAGAGAAATGATCGAAGGCGTTGAGCATCTTCCGGAGACAATTGTCAGAGATGTGATGGTTCCGCGGACCGATACAGTGTGCGTTGAAGATACCAGCCCTATCGATGAAATTCTTGAGACTTTTGTGGATTCCGGGCATTCGCGAATTCCCGTATACTCAGGCACTATTGATAATATAGTCGGTATCCTATATGCGAAAGATGTTCTGGCAGCACTTGTGAAGAAAAGGCCTCTGGAAGTGAAGAGTCTAATGCGCCTTCCCTATTTTGTACCGGAGACTAAGAGAATCGATACCCTTTTGAAGGAATTCAAACGCCGTCATGTGCACATAGCCATTGCAGTGGATGAATATGGAGGGACTGCTGGCATAATCAGTCTTGAAGACATAATAGAAGAGATAGTGGGAGAGATTCAGGATGAATTCGACGAAGAAGCGGAGCAGATTGTGCTTATCGGAAAGAACCGCTGGTCCTGCGATGCTCGCATTCATCTGGAAGATCTCAACGATGTTATCGGTGCCGAGCTACCTTATGAGGAATATGACAGTCTAGCTGGCTATGTTTTTGACCTTTTTGAGCGAATTCCTTCAAAGGGCGAGCAGGTTACGGTTGGCGATCTGCAATTTACCGTTGAAGAGATGGAAGGGCACAGACTGACAAAAATCTGCATTGAAAAGCTTGACATGAGCCAGGAGGACTCTCCTTCTATGCCTATGCATGTTTCATAAAATGAAACATAGCCCTAAATCCCAATTTTGCTTGCGGAAATCGATAACGGGGTATAGAATCATAATAGTGATCTTTTCCTCGCAGATCAATTAACAACAATCCCTAAAAGGAGGGAGAAATGAATTCCTACATAAAAGAAGTGCTGGATGGGCTTCACGCTCGATATCCATGGGAGAGCGAATTCTTGCAAGCTACTGAGGAAGTCCTCGAATCGATTACTCCCCTCATCGAAGCAGAGCCAAAATATCGCCAGCAAAAGATTCTTGAGCGGATCGTCGAACCCGAGCGAGTAGTGATATTCCGTGTGCCATGGGTAGATGACAAAGGCGAATATCATGTCAACCGAGGATATCGTGTTCAGTTCAATTCCGCTATTGGGCCTTACAAGGGTGGCATTAGATTCCATCCTAAAGTCACACTCTCCACCCTCAAGTTCCTTGGATTTGAGCAGGTATTCAAGA
>JAAYWE010000146.1 GCA_012516755.1 Treponema sp. | reverse complement strand
GGAAGACCGACATGAGTCGTAGAAGCCCTTAGGGCAAGCGCTATTTCATATTTTTTTGCAAGAGCGCTTACCGATGCCACGGTCTCCGAAGTCTTACCAGAAAAATCGGAACCCAGCATTGGGATGAACTCGCTAAATTCGCCGGGATGCGGAGTCAGTATAATGGGCCCTCCAAAAAAGCTAGAATCCTGGTTTGCTCTTGCCATTCTTGCAAACAGCCGAGCGCCATCTGCATCGAGCACAAGCGGTATATGTGCTTGCAACAACATATCCAGAATTCTCTCTCTTCCCGGATCGGTTCCCCATCCAGGGCCTGCTATCACAACATCCCAGCATTCCGATGAAAATGAATCCTCCGAAAATACGCGGACAATTGCACTCTCTCCTATAGTCGCCAGATAAGCTGCGAATAGTTCTTCATCGCAGAATAGGGCGATATATCCTGCTCCAGCAGATGCTGCACCACGTACACAGTGCAGAGCTGCCCCTGCCCCGCTGGCGCTTCCTGCAAACACGGCTACTCGCCCTCGCTGCATCTTATATGCCCATGGAGAGATGGGGGGCAAGAAGCCCTTCATATCTCCTTCTTCCAAAAGCCATGTTTTCTGCGTTGATGCCTTCGTCCATAAGGGGAAAATACTTCCTACTGGAATAATGTCTCCTGCGTACGGTCTTGCTTTCGGCATATACAGCGATTCTTTCATTGGCTCTATGCAGAGCGTTATATCGGCGCAGACAATCGGAAACTCCGGTCTCCATCCATCGCTAAGCCCGGAAGGAACATCTACCGATACGATGAGAGGGTTCTTTTTGCACCTTTCATTGCGAGCAATTCTTACATCTCGCAATATTTGGATCAAATCTGAAGCTCTCCCCCTGGCGGGTCCTTCTATTCCTGTTCCAAACAAGGCGTCGAGTATAATATCCTCTGTGGAAAGCCGTTCACCGAGGCTTTTTAAGTCGATTGTCTCATAACAGATGATCTCAGTTCCACATCGCTCTGCTCGACGCAAGTTTGAGATGACTTCATTTTTCATGGTATTGGGTTCGGGTATATATGCAGTAAGCCGAGAATAACCTTCCAATCTAGCATGCCGCAACATTGCCAGGGCGTCTCCGGCATTGTCGCCTTTTCCACATACTGCAGCTATGCCAGGCTGACGAGAAGATGATGATCCAGCGGAGATCAGGCTTGACATATTCTTCTTGACAATTACTTCAGATAAAAGGGTCTGCCACAAGCGAATTGCGGCAATTTCCATTAGATGGTCTACAGAAAAATTGAATTCGCTTCTGGTAAGCGCGTCCAGCTCAATAGAACCGCTATTCGATATCAGGACATGCATGTCAAAAGGCCTCCAATCCACTATACTCTCACAAATCTCGTAGGGCAAGCGAACACCCGATGAGGATTATTGGGCTCGAAGATATGCTGATTAGCTACCTTTGCATAAAATTGTCGTGACCCCCGAAGGTACCCCCCAAAGAGATGCAGTGAAGTCTTGCAAGAGTCAGCACTTTTCGTATAGCGTTATAGCATGAATAATTTTATGAGCTTAGGGATAAACACGAGTCTCATACAGGCTCTAGAAATACTTGGCATTAATGAGCCGACGGAAGTCCAAAAGCAGGCAGTGCCCCTCCTCCTCGAAAAGAAGGACCTAAGCATGCAATCGGAGACAGGAACAGGCAAGACTCTCGCATATCTTTTGCCTATCTACAATACCATATTGTCAAATATCGACGAAGCTGATAGAAGATGGCCCGTAGCAGTCATAATCTGTCCTACCCAGGAGCTGGCGGTACAAGTAGCCAATCATTCGGCTCAGCTAGCCATGGCTCTGCAGTCAAAAAATAACGGTGCTATGTCGCAATCTGATTCATGCCAACAGCAAGGATTAAGTAAATTACGCAATCGAGCTCCCAAGATCGATTCGAATCTTTTGAATTCTCCACAGGTTCGGAGTCTTGTCCTCTTGGGAGGGACTCAATTTACGCGTCAAAAACAAGCGCTAAAAATACACCCTCATATAATAGTGGGCACACCTGGGCGCCTTGCAGACCTAACGCGCTTGCGCTATTTCGATCTTTCACATCTCCAATTCCTTATTCTTGATGAAGCAGATAGGCTATTTTCCAGAGAATACATAGAACCAGTGGAATTTCTTCTCTCCAATGCCCCCAAAAACTGCACGCACGTGATGGCCTCTGCTACCATCCCGGAGCGAACTCGTAACCGAGCAAAACCATGGATGCCCAAGCCCATCGTAATCGAACTTGAAAGGGAAGGAGTACTATCTCAAGCCATCGAGCATTGGGCATTCTATTCCGATCACAGAAAGAAGATAGATCTTCTTAAGAGAATAATAGTGGCGATACATCCGAAACGATGTTTGATATTTGCATCAGAAGCTTATCGCGTCCAAAGGGCTGCGGAACGCTTGAACTCTTCCGGACTACAATGTGCCAGCCTTGTATCTAGAATGGAAAAGCAATCAAGGCATTCCATAATAGAACAATTTAAGACAGGCGGTATTTCTCTGCTCATCACAACGGATCTTGCCGCTAGAGGTCTCGATATACCTGATATAACACATGTGATAAGCCTGGATTTGCCAGAAGACGGCGGAGTATATGTACATAGAGCGGGCCGTACGGCAAGAGCGGGGAAAAAGGGCATAAGCATTCTGATCGCGGATAAGCTCGAACTCGAACGCGCCTCAAGGACCGCAACACGATTTGGCTTTGTATTTCGTACAAAATGGCTTGAATACGGAACCGTAATGGAACCACCTGTCGAGGCATTTTTCGAGCGAGTTGAAGATATGGAAACACAAAAGCGCTCGAAGAGCCATCTATGAGTGCATCTACAATCAGTGAACCCAAAATTGTCACAGAAGCAGTGGCTGCAGATATAGCCAATCCGCGATTCGAGGATGCTCAGTATAGGATTCTGATAGTTAGGCTCTCTCCCTTTCGCGATGTCGAAGGTTCGTATACGCACCAGGTACTCTTTGATGAAGCAAGGCATGCTCTTCCCAAAGCCTATATCGACTTTGCATTTATGCCGAGCTTTTCTCATCGAAAAGCCCTTTCAATTGCAAAAAGACCTTGGTTTTTTGGGCGTGCATCCAATAGGAGTGCCACAGAATTCAATATGCTTCTAATATCTTGTGCATTTTCTCTGGAACTATTAAACATCCCTTGGCTACTCTCTCAATCCGGAATCCCCTTTTCAAGACATGAAAGGTTAGAAAGATATGATCTGCCTTTTCTCTTCTTAGGAGGATCGAGCGCAGTCTGTTCAGGTTCGCTTGTGAAAATCTCCGACAACAAAGTTATCAATAGTCTTGTCGACGCCATATTTTTTGGTGAGGGAGAAGGCAGAATATCGGAGATTGTGCGCATCGCATCTGATGATTCAAAGACGGGCTTATCAAAACTGTCGATCCTAGCCCACATAGCCTCTGAAGTTGAGGGATTCTGGCCTTGTGATTCAAGCTTTACCTGCAATCGAGCACTTTCTTTTCAGCGCCCGGCAGTTCTTACATCGCCTATTGTGCTGAATAGCGAAAATGCCGATACCGTCAAGCTGGCAATTAGCGCTGGATGCATAGGCCACTGCACATTTTGCCTCGAAGGTTGGGATAGAAGACCTTATAGTGAAAAGCCCTCCGACTATTTGTCCAAATCGGCAGTCGTACTCAAAAGAGCAAGCGGCGCCTCCGATGTTGAGCTCTTCAGCTACAATTTCAACATGCATAAGGACATAATACAGCTAATCCAGATCTTAGGCCGCTATTTTATGAAAGTCTCCATGATGAGCCAGCGCATCGATATACTATCCAATAAACCTGAAATTCTTGCCGCGGAGTTGGTTGCGGGAAAGCGTTCTTTTGCCCTTGGCATCGAAGGAATTTCCCAGAGAATTCGTAAGTACTATCAAAAAGGTATATCAGAAGGGCAGATTTGGAATTCCATAACAAGAATCATCGATAATAAAGCACGAGAAATCAAGCTCTTTTTTATTATATCAGGATTCGAAAATGGACATGACTTAGAAGAATTCGAAAATTTCTGCGATAAACTAGCCCACTATAAAATAGAAACTCAGTCGGTTACTAGAGTAATCGTGTCTGCCGGTTATCTTGTCAGGTTGCCCTTTACACCTCTGCAATATGCTCCATTGCAAGGAGATAGGGCTCTACTGCAGAGCATCGCATCTGCCCTTCGCATTAGCTGCAATAAATCAAATCTTGAATTCCGACTAGCATCCTCTTTCGAGGATTATTGGATGGATCAGCTGCTTTCGTTGGGCGGTTCAAGAATGCATGATTGGCTCCAAGCTTGCCCTGAGAATGGGTTTTTATATGATCTTCATGTTTCTGATCGCGCATTGAATAGCCTTTGTGCTTTCTTCAATAGAGAGTCTTGCTTTACCCAACTATTGCAGGAAAAGCATCATACCTATCGTCCTGATTTTGATTTTTTAGAAAGCGCTAGACACTGGCAAATGCTCGCAGAGCTTTATGATCGATCCATCGATCATCTATGTTCTACGGATTCTAAAAAGTTCTATACAAAAATGCCAGCAATTCCGCTAATTTCACTAGAAGCAGAAAGAACTATCGACATTATCAAGGCCCAACAAAAAGCGAAGGCTCATTTTCCTTCAATTCTTGTTAGAATAAGGGAGAACGATGCACTGGCTTTTTCGACTCCAGCTTATGAACGCGCTTGGCTTCTTAGAACTTTATCTTTTTTGGTCCCAAATGCGGAACGAGCTCTTTTTTATTGCAAATTGCAGCTCCCAAACTCCGATTGGGAAAGCGCTATTCCGACAAAATCCGCCTCTATGCCCTGTAAATTGAGGATTGGCATATCAGGAGTGAAATACTTCGCCATCTATGGTCCGGATAAAACGGACATGGAGAGAATCATCAATCTTGCTATATCGAAGATAAAGCATTCCAACGAGACCAAAAAGATCGGACTATCTTCAATTTCAAGCAACTATTCTGGATCAACAGCCTTCCTGGAAGAAATAGAGATAATTCAAGAGCTTCCTCAAGCGGAAACCTGCAGGCTTTCCTTTTGTATTCCAGCAAATAGAGACGGATTTCTTAATGAGGTCCTTGAGGGATGGCTCAATGAGTTGAATCTACATTTTACATTGCAAAAAGATGAAGATAGTATTATTTATCAGACTTATTCAGCTCATAAAGCTAACAAATCTGTTCAATATATACAATATAAGACATTCTATACTAATATATCTCTATGCCTATCTATTGGTAAGAAGGCGGATATAGCATTGCTGGCGGATTTTCTCTATGATAAAAAATGCACCCTCGAAGAGACAATATTTCGAATCGAGGGGTGGGATCTATCGAATGTATGTCTGGCATGATTTATCGAGCATCAGGCCATGCGTCGGGCACAAAACGCGCCATAGAACTGCTTGTCTCGAAAACATCGACGGCCGAGATGGGCAAGGAAGGGAAATCTCTATGTAATCGGCTATAGATCAGAGTGGCAATTCTCTCAGCGCTAGGATCCTCTCCTAATTCGGCTATTTGATTCAAATCTTGATGATCAAATTCCTCATCGATCAATTTCTTTAATGCTGATTTTAATATGCCAAAATCAATTAGCATTCCACCCTCTCCAAGCTCTTTGCCCGAAGCCCAGACTCTTACTCTATAGTTATGTCCATGAAAACGTTCACACTTTCCGTTGTAGTGAAAAAGTCTATGAGCTGCAGAAAACTCAGTTTCCACTCTAATATGATACATTTTACCCTTCCTTTAATGGGCTAGAAATCATTGAGCTTAAAAACCCTATTCATGATGGCCGAAACGGGGCTTTCCAATCTCCATATTATATATGATTTTTCGAAAAACATCTTGTCGGTGCGCTCATAATCAATGCTTGCCTTAAGATTGTTAAGATTCATTGCAGCTCTCTCCTATCTTATGATAGAATTCGACACAATATGCAGAAGCGGCTGTCTGACCTGATACAAGGACTCGATATCTGCTCAATCGAAGGAGATATTCATCATTTGATATCAGGCCTTTTCTATGATTCGAGAGAATGCAAGCCTGGATCCCTGTTTTTTGCGCTTCCCGGCCTCCATACGGACGGCAAAAAATACATTATCCAAGCCATACAAAATGGTGCAGTTGCCGTGATCTATGAAGGCCTTCTAGAGAAGAACTTGAGGGAATTTATGTTGAAAGATCCATCGGCAAGAGCTCTAAATCCTGCATTGATCCGGGTCACAGATTGCCGATGGACGATGTCGGCTATATCCGCAAGTTTTTTCGAGAATCCATCTGATTCTCTATGCGTTATCGGTGTAACTGGCACAGAAGGCAAGAGCACAACAGTATCGTTTATCTACCAACTTCTGAATGCTGCTGGTTTCAAAGCTGGTTTCTTTTCCACTGTAATGTCAGATATTGGAGAAGGGGAACAGCCAAATCCTCAGCACCAGACAACTCCAGAAGCAACCACAGTACAGCAGATGTTGGCAGAAATCCGCAACCATGGATTACAGTTTGCAGTTATAGAGGCATCAAGCCATGGCTTATCTCCACGAACCGCAAGGTTAGCCCATGTCCATTTCGACATTGGCCTTGTGACCAATGTAACTCATGAGCATTTAGAATTCCATGGCTCATGTGAGCAGTATCGCAGCGACAAGGCGAATCTTTTCCGGCGCCTTGGCGAGGTCGAACCCAAGAAACTCAATAAAGTTAGTCATGCGATAAATGAACATAATAGCAATATAATTATCTCTCCTACTGGAATTATCTGCGCCGATGACCCAAATGCATCATACTTTATGCATGAGTCTGCGGTTCCATGCCTGACCTATTCGAGCAAGGGAGCCCTAGCAGATTTCTCGGCACACAATATAATGGAAGATGCCAATGGAGTTTCCTTTGAGATAGAGGGGCTTCTGGAAATGCCTATCGGGCATAACTTCCGCACAGAACAAGAAATATCTGCTCGAAGATTCGAAAATGTTATGCCTTCGACATTATCGGCCCGGATCAATCTTCCTGGCACCTTCAATGTTCAAAATGCGCTTGGAGCAATTCTAGCTGCCTCCGCCGCAACGGGCTTGCATTGGCACAACTTCGTTCCTCTGCTTCCAGGCCTTAGACCGATAAAAGGCAGAATGCAACGAATTCTAGAAGGACAGCCTTTCGAAGTGATAATTGACTATGCCCATACGCCATCGTCATTTAAGGAAATACTCCCCTCTCTGAGAAAAGAAAGAAGAGGTCGCATCATCTGTGTCTTTGGATCAGCTGGCGAACGCGACACCGAAAAGCGACCACAGCAAGGGCGCATTGCTGCGGATTATTGCGATATATTGATTCTTGCCGATGAAGATCCTCGAGGTGAAGACCCTATGGCCATCCTTGAAGAAATAGCCATGGGTTGTCCTGAACTCTCAAGAGAAGACCGACTATATCTCATACCAGATCGCCCAGAAGCAATTCGAAGAGCATTTAATCTTGCAAGGCCTGGAGATCTTGTCCTGCTTCTAGGCAAAGGTCATGAGAATTCAATAATCTATTCAGACAGGACTATCCCCTATGATGAAGAAAGGCAAGCTCGATCGATCCTGGCCGACTTGGGATTTGAAATCACAAATAAAGGGAAATAATCTATGAAGAGTATCGCTGTACTGTATGGTGGTAGATCCGGCGAGCACGAAGTATCGCTTATATCCGCGAGCAGCATTTTGGCCTACCTCGATAAGGATAAGTATTCGATTGTACCAATAGGTATAACCAAAAGAGGAGAATGGTTCCTCCAGCATCCTCCAGAATGGGCTTATTCCAGGCCCGAAAATGGGCAAATGCGCTCTCTTCCTCCCGTCGAAAGATCTGAACGCGTCTTAGCAGTGCCTGGGGAAGGACTTTGGCTCGAGACAACAACAAAAGGCCTGCAAAAACTCAATATTGATGTTGTATTTCCCGTGCTGCATGGGACTTTTGGAGAAGATGGGACGATCCAAGGTTTGCTCGAAACGGTAGATCTTCCTTATGTGGGAGCGGATGTTTTGGGAAGCGCGGTTGGCATGGACAAGGAAGTTTCTAAACGCCTCTGGCTGTCGGCTGGTCTACCGGTGGTCGATTATATTTCGGTTAGAAAAGAAGATGTTTCGGATGAAAACCTTAAAATACTTGCACGCAAAGTAGAAACAAGATTTGGCTGGCCTTGTTTTGTAAAGCCCGCATGTTCGGGTTCCTCGATGGGAACTTCTAAAGTCACTCATTCAGAAGAGCTAAAAGATGCAATACTGTCTGCCCTTCGCTGGTCTGAGCATGCATTGATCGAGGCATTTATCAATGCTCGAGAAATAGAATGCGCGGTGCTAGGCAACGAGCGACCTATGGTCTTTCCTCCCGGAGAAATCGTTCCATCTCACGAATTCTACGACTATGAAGCGAAGTATAAGGATCCACAGGGCGCTACCCTTTTGATACCTGCTCCGTTGTTAGAAGAGACAAAGAATCGAATAATGAGCCTTGCGCTTTCTGCATATAAATATGCCTCGGTAAAAGGAATGGCCCGAGTTGACTTCTTTGTAGAGAAGATAACAGGAGAAGTATTTTTAAATGAGATAAACACTATTCCTGGTTTTACCGCCATTTCTATGTATCCTCGAATGTGCATAGATGCAGGAGTCTCTTATTCTGAATTGCTGGATAAACTCCTTGAACTTGCGATAGAACAATATGCGATAAAGCGTGAGCTCGAATATGATTTCTCAAAAGCATAAAATTTTCTAATAATCATCTCCTTAGACTCAGAATCAGGAATTAGCCATGAGTCAGCTTTACCCAAAAATTCAGTTTTAGTTAATGCATAATTATTTATACTATTTCTAATTATTATTATCACTTCCGCATTCAATTGCCTCGGGTTATAATTAGCATTGAAAGACAGACCACTCCAATAATATCAAAAGGAGGAAATCATGAATTCACAGGATTATATAGCTCTGGATTACCAATACGGAGCACATAATTATCATCCTATCCCCGTTGTCATTTCAATGGCCAAAGGATGCAAGGTCTGGGATCCCGAAGGGCGAGAATACTATGATTTTCTCTCCGCATATTCGGCACTAAACCAAGGCCATCTGCATCCACACATTGTCAACGCTGTCAAAAGTCAAATCGAACGAGTGACCCTAACTTCAAGAGCCTTCCACAACGATAAAATGGGACCCTTTCTCAAGAAACTATGTGAGTATACGGGCTATGAAATGGCTCTTCCAATGAACTCCGGAGTAGAAGCTGTAGAGACGGCAATCAAGGCTGCAAGGCGATGGGGTGTAGAAAAAAGAGGGATAGAAAATGGAAGACAGTCCATAATATGCGCCAATGGCAACTTCCATGGTAGAACGCTAAGCGCTGTTTCGATGTCAAGTGATCCTGATTCCTATATAAACTATGGACCTTATGTGCCTGGCTTTATAAAGATTCCTTTTGGAGATGCCAAGGCGGTCTCCGATGCCATAGATGAGAATACAGTTGCTGTGTTGGTAGAACCCATTCAAGGGGAAGCCGGTGTTGTCGTTCCTCCCGATGGCTATCTCTCGGATCTCAGAAGAATCTGCACCGAAGCGGGGATCTTATTCATACTCGATGAAATCCAAACTGGTTTTTGCAGAACGGGCCGCCATTTCGCCTGGAATTACGAAAATGCCCGTCCCGATATTATGTGTCTAGGGAAAGCTCTGGGAGGCGGTATCATTCCGATTTCCGCTATTGTTGCGGATCATGAAGTTATGGATGTATTCACACCTGGTACGCATGGCTCAACTTTTGGCGGGAATCCGCTCGCTTGCGCGGTGGGCATTGCTGCTCTAGAAGTTCTGGAACAAGAAAATCTCGATGAAAGAGCATTTAGGCTCGGAGAACGCTTTAGGGAAGTCATAAAAAAAGCAAAATCACCCCATTTTCGCTTGGTTCGCGGAAAGGGTCTCCTAAATGCAGTTGTCTTCGAGGAGGGCTTTGATGCCTATCCTACTTGCATAGACTTAAAGGAATCTGGCATACTTGCTAAACAGACGCACGGAAACATAATACGCTTTGCGCCACCGCTCATCATAACAGAGGATGAGCTCGAAGAAGCTCTCGAGAAAATAATTTCCGTGCTGGACAGAGCCTAGAATCTAATTTGCAGAGGATGATGAATAATTTCAAATCCTTGATCAGCCATATATATTTTGTGGCTTTTTTTGTGGCCTTTTTGATAGCAGTATACTTGATTGCTATACAAAGGCAAGAGACATTACAAGCTTCGGTGCCAATAGAGAATCGAACTATTATCCTCGAAAGCCTATCGGATAAAAGCCAAGTTTCGCCTCAAAATGCTTCACAACAACATGCAAAGATATCGCCTCTTCCGGGTGATATCTTTCTTAAGACCATAGACATAGATGTCGACGATGATGAGGATTTTGAGCAAGTTATTCTATGCAAGAAAACGGCTGGAAGCACGGTCTTGTGGATGATAATAGCTGACTTTTCGCCAAATCTTGGTGCTTACCTTAGGCATTTTGAAGCGGAGATACGGGCTTCAAAGCTAGAGAGCATAACCGTGCAGCCACTTGATGTTACAGGTGATGGGCTTTCTGATCTTCTTATCCAGGGCTTGGATAGCTCTAACAATCAAACCCTGACCATATTCCGTCGGCTATTAAATCGAGGGTATTCTCTCATATTTTCGGAGACAGGCCTATCCATAAATCTTCAGGACTCTGATGAGTCTGCTATACCATCTATCGTTGTCGAATCATTGCCAAATAAAACAGGTCTAGTTTCCTATAAGACCTATATATGGAATAGAAACAGCCTGTTCTTGGAGAAAGTATCGGAATCTCCCTTAAGAGAGAGCAATAGCATCTCAGAAGGTCCTTCTGGAAGCGATGCTCAGTCATATCTATCCTGGCTAAATCGGTTTTGGAAAAAGAACTCAGATGCCTCCAATATATGCTCGCTGTATCTCGATACGAATAGCAATGCACTGATCTTGGAAGGCCAACAGATTCAGCAGCGATGGATAATCAAAAGTGCCGAGCGCAAAGGCAATCGACTCTATCTTACCTGTAGGCTCTCAGAACTGAGTTATCTCGACCGAATCTTTATAATAGACGCAAAAGGACAAAACGTGATATCGGTCAGCATAATCGATCAACAAGTATCTCATTTCCGTCGCGATGAGGGTTGGTCTGGGAAATATGAATCCTATGATTATATGAAGGAAGCTAAGGACAATAAGACGATTCTCTCAAGTCCCGATCATTCGCAATTCCTGGGCCGCTATCTTGGTGATGACCATTCTGTGCTAGTTCTCGATCAGTCTAAGAACATCCTTGTATTAAATGGCAAATATAGAGAAGGGGCAGCAAGAATCTACTATTATGATGGATACCAGGTGCTTGATTTCTTGCAGATTCAGTCGAATGGACTTGTTGGAGATAGGTTGCTCTTCATTGTCTCCATCGATCAATCCGAGAATGGCAAAATAAATCGCCTGATCCTCAGACCGGCTGAGATAGGGGCGGATGGCGTCAGAATGGAATATCGAACACCCTACATCTTCATCAAAACAAGTTAATTGCCTGCAGGATAAGATTCATATCCAAGGTCTTTGAGCTTGGATTGAGTCTTCTTCCAATCTTCTTCAGCTGCCACATGGACAGCCCATCTTGGTTCGCCGGCTTGGTTTTTCAATTCTATGACTCTTGTCTTGAACTTCTGATTAGTCAGATTTCTGGAGAGACGTTCGGCGTTATCTTTCGATGAAAAATAGCCTGCTTGTAGCCATTGGATTCCGCTTGCGACGCTATGTTCTTCCGCTATTTGAGAATTGTTCGATGTTACTCCATAATCAACAAGAGGCGCTGGGCCCTTAATCCACGAAAAGCCTAAAAAAAGCATAAGCGATGAAGAAGGAAAAACTCTTCCTATAATTAAATCCGATTCTATTGAGTTAGGGAAATCCTTGACCAAGCTAGAAATGCCAGCCCCAAACTCACCAAAATCCGCAAAATATTGCAGAAGAAGTAGCTCCCTTCGCAGTTGAGGCTTTGTAACAATAGCCAGGGCATTCCTCGCTTTTGAAGAAGCCGACGCATATTCTCCATCATAGAGAGAAAGCCAAATATCAAAAATATACTTGAATTCAGGCGAAATGGACTCATTTTTCAAGAGCGCCAATGCATTTTTCTGATCGCCGATTGCTATTGAAAGTCTTAGCGCCTCATTAGTGTATTTTGCGTCGATAGAAGCGGCTTTTATATACCACGAAGCAGCTTCTTTCGTTTGCCCAAGAAGCAGATATAACCCACCCAGAATGCCCCTGAGCTCGGCTTTCAAGTTTTGGTCGGTTTTTGCCTCATACTCTTGACAAAGCGCAATTCCATCTCTGACAGATAGCTGCGAAACTGCCGAAAGCAAGACATCCCTCAAAGCATCTTGGCTCTTAGTCTTGGACGCAGCCTGCCGTGCTTGACTCAGGCTTTTGTAAGTTTCCGCTTCTATGGATGAGTTAATGATAAGAATGAATAATGATAGGAAAAGTACAAATGAGGCGGCGAAATTTAGCGAAGAGCGATCCCTTGTTATCCCTATCCTATTTCTTTTCACACTTTTCCTCTTTACACTTCTTCGCCTCTTAATGTATTGCCAACAACCGATATGAACCTTACCTGGGCAAATTGCCCAATTCTTGTCGCTGAACCAGGAAAGACCACCATCTCATCGCGTGAAGTCCTCGCTAAGAGCTCTCTTGTTGATCGTTTTGACCGATCTTCTATGAGCACTTCGTCGACATGGCCAATCCGC